>CADEDX010000119.1:10824-14436 GCA_902826195.1 uncultured Bradyrhizobium sp.
AACCAACGACTACGGCGGCGCGACATTCCGCTTCACGCTGCCCGCGGCGCATGCCCAGGAAGTGACTGATGCCGCAGAGCGCTAAAGTCTATGTCATCGATGACGATCCGGCGATGCGCGACTCGCTGGATTTCCTGCTGGGGTCGGCCGGATTTGACGTGCGCCTGTTCGATTCCGCGCGGGCTTTCCTGGACGAACTGGCTGGCCTCGAACAGGGATGCGTGGTCACGGACGTCCGCATGCCGGGTATCGACGGCCTGGAGCTGTTGCGTCGGCTGAGTTCCGGCCCGCGCAAGCTGCCCGTCATCGTCATGACCGGCCACGGCGATGTGCCGCTCGCCGTCGAGGCGATGAAGCTTGGCGCGCTCGATTTTCTCGAAAAGCCGTTCGAAGACGACCGGTTGATCAGCATGATCGAGACTGCACTGGCGGAGCGCGAGAGCGACTCCAAGACCGAGGCATTGTCAGCCGATATGGCGGCCCGCGTCGCGAGCCTGACCCAGCGCGAGCGCCAGGTGATGCAGGGACTGGTGACGGGCCAATCGAACAAGGCCATCGCCCGGGAGTACGATATCAGCCCCCGCACGGTGGAGGTCTACCGGGCCAACGTGATGACCAAGATGCAGGCCGGTAACCTTTCCGAGCTGGTGCGGTTCGCGATCAGGGCCGGCATCGTCGAAGATTGAGCCAAGTCAATTCGGGCGACGGAGGAAGCGCTATCCTGAGAGAATGAACAACGCCCGAATCTGCGCCAGTGGTGACTTCAGCATCGGCATTTCGCCGAGGAAGCCGCTGATATACGTGGTCGATGATGACCACGACGTTCGGACATCGCTGTGTTTTCTGCTGGAGACCGAAGGCTTCGACGTCCGCACGTTCCGCAGCGCGGCCGCGTTGCTCGGATCGGCCACCCGAAATGGCGCGGACTGTCTGGTCGTTGACTACAAGATGGCGGATCTCGACGGTCTGGAATTGAGCATCCGGCTGCGAAGGCTGAAGGTTTCGACCCCGATCATCCTGATCACGGGCTATCCCGACGCAACCATCCCGGCCAAGGCGAGTTCGGCCGGCGTCCGCCGCGTGCTTTTGAAGCCTAACCTCGAGGGCAACCTGGCGGACTGCGTCCGAGAGGCGATCGAGGCGCCAAACGCGGCGAGTTAGCCCTGAAACGGCGCCCGCGGGCCCGCCTCCGTAAAACCCCTTAGGGGCTTGCCCTTAGGATATCGACCCAAATATCGGGCCGCAAAAACCCGGGCTACACCGACGCCATCACGCATCCAGGAGATGGCACATGCTCACCCAGACGATCACCGTCCCGACGGTCACGGCAGCCAAGGTATTCCCCGCCGCGCACGCCAAGATCGCTCCGGCGGCCGACCAGTTCAGCGTGATCGCGGCATGCGCGGGCGTGATTGCCAGCGAGTTTTCCTACCGGAAAGATGAGGAAATCTATGGCGATGGCGAGCCTTGCGAATATGTCTATCAGGTGATCCGCGGCGCGGTCCGCACCTACAAGCTGCTGAACGACGGACGGCGTCAGATCGGCGCGTTCCATCTGCCGGGCGACGTGTTCGGCCTCGATGCCGGCTCGACTCACCGCCTGACCGCCGAAGCGATCACCGACACCACCGTCCGCCTCGTGAAGCGCCGTATCCTGGAAGCCGCCGCAGGATCGAACGTCCAGGTCGCCCATAATCTCTGGACCATGACCGCTGGCGACCTCCGGCACGCCGAAGACCACATGTTGCTGCTGGGTCGCAAGACCGCGATGGAAAAAGTGGCCACCTTCCTGCTCGAAATGGACCGTCGGCTCGCCAAGGCCGGCATGATGGCGCTGCCGATGTGCCGCCGCGACATCGGCGATTATCTCGGCCTGACGCTGGAAACCGTGTCGCGTGCGCTTTCACAGCTCAGCGACCAGGGCGTCCTGGTATTTTCGAGCGCCCGTCAAATCGTGCTGCGCAACCGCCAGCGGCTGGCGGACATGGACGCCTGAGCGTAGGCTGGGCCGCAGCAAGACACCGGATAGCATGGAGGGCCAGATGAACAATTATCGCGTCTCCTTCTACAAGGATATCTGCAACTCCGACGGCCATAGCTTCAAATGCCTACAGCGCCAGATCGACGTCCAGTCGACCGGACCATCGCAGGCGCTGGTGCTTGCCGAACGGCTGGTCGACAACGAGCGCCTGAATGCCGACTGCGTCGAGGTGATGCACCTGAACGGCCATCACGAGTTCGAACACCCGGCGGACCGGTCGGCCGCCCCCTGCAAGCACACGTGGAATCGCGTGGCATCCTGATCTGATACGGGAAACCGCCGGGCTCTTGGTGTGGACGTGCCGTAAAGCCCGGCATTTTCCGATTTGATCCAGCTCAATGCGATTGCCGCCGTATGGGCGGACTATTAACTCACATGATGTCCGACAGACGATGTCTGCATCATTATTCGGCGATCTCGCCGTTTTCTCCTAAGACTGCCCCGCCATCGCTGGTCTTAGGGACTACGCGGCGGGGCATTTTTTGCTCCCTTGAAAGGGTATCGGCTGCGTTCGACATCGAACGAGCCATCTGTTGGCGCCCCGCGGTGGAGTCCGACCGCGGCCGGGCCAGGTGGCTTTCGGTTCGCAAAATCAATAGAGTTGCCCTGATCGTGCGAGCCTCGTCCGCCGCCTCATGTCGGAGCAACCGTTGAACGTTCGTCACCGTATCGCTTTCGTCGCCCTGCTCGCCTGCGCAGCTCCGGCTTTCCCGGGCGCTGCCACCGCCCAAAGCGCGATCGCCGCCGCCGTCGCCAAACCGGTATCGCTGCCGGACATCGCCATCGGATCGCCCGACGCGCCGATCACGATCACCGAATATTCATCGATGACCTGCCCGCATTGCGCGGCATTCGGCCAGAACGTGTTCCCGATGCTGCGGTCGAAATATATCGACACCGGCAAGGTCCGTTTCGTGTTCCGCGAGTTTCCGCTCGACATCAAGGCGGCTGCGGCCTCGATACTGGCGCGCTGCATCGGCAACGGCGATCCCGAAAAATATCTCGGCGCGGTCGAGATTCTGTTCAAGCTGCAGGATCGCTTGCTGGCGCAGACCAAGGATACGCTGCTCTATGTCGGCAAGCAAAACGGCATGAGCGAACAGGATGTCGCGACCTGCGAGCAGGACCAGGCCCAGTTCGACAAGCTGACGGCCGACCAGCAATACGCCGTCCAGGAACTGAAGGTGACGTCGACGCCGACCTTTTTTCTCAACGGCGTGAAGTTACGGGGCTCGATGCCGTTCGAGGAACTGGAGGAGCGGCTGTTGACGCTGCTCGACAAATAGCAGCGGCAGGGCCGTCGCAATCCCCTCTTGTCTGCCGCCGCGACCTCGCCGAAGATAGCCCCAACAAACATAATGGGGAGAACGCCGGTGGTCGCAGCTTTGCGCGTGCTATTTGCAGCGGCATGTCTACTGTCCTGTGTCGTGGCAGCGGCGGCAGAGAACTACCCGACGAGGCCGGTGCGCGTCGTGGTCGGGTTCCCCGCCGGCGGACCGACCGACGCTATCGCCCGCATCGTCGCCCAGAAGCTGACCGACAATCTCAGCCAGCAGTTCTTCGTCGAGAAC
>CADEDX010000120.1:0-10776 GCA_902826195.1 uncultured Bradyrhizobium sp.
CCGGCATCATCGTCGGCGCCCACGCAGTGATCAGAGACGAGGTGACGATCCTGCAGAACGTCACCATCGGCCGAAAAAGCTCGGAGCCGGATTGCGCACCGACAATCGGCAGGGGCGTTTATCTCAGCGCCGGATCGACCATCGTCGGAGGGATCAGCGTCGGCGATTTTGCCAAGATAGGTGCGGGCGCAGTCGTCGACCGCGACGTGCCCGCAGGCTGCACCGCCGTGGGCGTGCCGGCGCGGCTGACGAATTGCCCGGAGTCGGCCTCCGCGTCGACGTAGCCCGGGTGAGCGCAGCGATACCCGGGACAGTGTCCCTGCATACCGCTCGTGCTCACGCGGGCCACAAATCGATCCGCCGGCCGTTCTTCGTCCGAAGACCTACCGCACCATCGCGCCGTAGACGATGTCCTGCACCTGTTCGCGATAATACTTTCGAAGTTCGCCCGGCGCCGCCGTGCCGACGACCACGACCAGGCGTTCCTTCGGGTCGCAGAAGAACTGCGTGCCGTACGCGCCGTTCCAGGAAAACTCGCCGGGATTGCCAGGCACCGCCGACAGGCCTTCGCTGGTACGCACCGCGACGCTGAGGCCAAAGCCGAAGCCGGCACGATGCCCCTCCACGTTGGCAACGTTGTTCTTGATCTCCGGCCCAAGGTGGTTGGAGATCATGTGGTGCACCGTTTTTGGTCCCAGCACGCGCTGGCCGTCGAGTTCGCCGCCATTGAGCAGCATCTGTCCAAAGCGCACATAGTCGCCCACGGTGGCAAACGCGCAGGCGCCACCGCAGTCGGATTTCGTTGGCGTATCGAGCAGCTTGATCGCCTGCGGCTTGCCGGTCAGTGGATCATTTGGAAACGGCCGGGCAAGGCGCGCGCGCTGCGCCTCGGTAGGACGGAATGTTGCGTCCGTCATGCCAAGCGGCTGCCACACATTGCCGGCCAGATATTCCCCGAGCCGCTGTTCGCTTACCTTCTCGACGACCGCGCCGAGCACGTCGATCGAAAAACCATATTCGAAAACCGTGGACGGCTGGTGCGCCAGCGGCAGTTTTGTAATTCGGTCAATCAAAGCCTGGGTATCGCCTTCGATCGCCGGCGCGGTGCCGTCGGGATACTGGCGTGCCACCAGGCTCGAACTGTCTGGGCGGCCGCCATACATCAGGCCAGAGGTGTGCCGGTAAAGATCGTGGATGTAGATCGGCGAGGTCTGCGCATCGAGCTTGAGCGAGCCGTCCGCCTGCGGGACGCCGACCTTCATGTCGGCGAATGCCGGATAGTAGTCCGAGAGCTTCGCCCTGAGTGGCAGGCGGCCCTTTTCCATCAGCGTCAGCCCGGCGACGGCCGCCATCGGCTTGGTCATGGAGGCCAGCGCGAACACGGCGTCCAGCGGCATCGCCGTGCCTTTTGTCGGGTCAAGCTGGCCATAGGCCTTGTATTGTACGAGCTTGCCGTCGCGGGCGATCGCCACGACGGCTCCGGGCACGCGCTTGGCGGCGATCTCGCGGGCAAAAAAATCTTCCAGGCGGGCCAGTCCCTGCTGCGAAAACCCGACGTCGTCGGGCTTTGCTTCGGGCAGCGGCGCGGCATTCGCCGCTTGCGCCGCGATACCGGCAACGATCGCAGCGGCCATCATGATTGGCTTCATCGTTCTCTCCCTCGCATGCGGTTCATGCCCGCACGATTATTTTGTTAGACTGACATGCTAGGTCACGTCAGTAACAGCGACAAGGCACGCGGCCGTAGCCCGGGCGAGCCACCGGGTCGCGCGAATGCGGGCCCGATGACAGGCTCCGCGACCCCGGGACGGGTGTTCCCGCATGTCGCTAGCGCTGATGCTGGCTACGATTTCTGGCGAGCTTGATGCGCAGCGATGGCGGGCGGCCGCTGGGCGAGAATCCTCGCCAGGACTGCCTGTCCGGGCAGGAACAGGGACGACAAGCCCCTGTAACCGCCCGGCCTGCCGCCATTTCCGGCATTCGGATTCCCCTTTGGTAACCGAAAGTTAACCGAGCTTAGCGTTTGGTTAGGGAAGGAATTACGCGCTGACAGCCCTCGTTTTGACATGTTGGCAGGGGAAGCAGGATCCGGCTTTCGGCGGGCCCCCCATGCGACACAAGAGCGGCTCTCGCGCTGGCGCATAACGCCGCGCCCGACGCGCGGCTGTGGAACCGGCAGCCGTTTGCTCCCGGAGGAAATAGGGACACTTGCGTTGAGAGGATACCGCTCATGAATCCCGCCGACGTGGCTTCGACAGCCTTGCCGTTGGTCTCCGCCGATGTCTCGCTGATCGCCCTGTTCATGCAGGCCCACTGGGTCGTGAAAACGGTCATGCTCGGGCTTTTGGCCTGCTCGGTGTGGGTCTGGGCGATCGCGATCGACAAGATTTTCCTCTACGGCCGCACCAAGCGCGCCATGGACCGCTTTGAGCAGGCCTTCTGGTCGGGCCAGTCGATCGAGGAGCTCTACCGGGCGCTATCGGCCAAACCGACGCAGTCGATGGCGGCGTGTTTCGTCGCCGCGATGCGCGAGTGGAAGCGCTCGTTCGAGAGTCAGTCACGCTCCTTTGCCGGCCTGCAGATGCGGATCGAGAAGGTCATGAACGTCTCCATCGCCCGCGAAGTCGAGCGGCTGGAGCGGCGGCTGCTGGTGCTCGCCACCGTCGGCTCCGCCGGGCCGTTCGTCGGCCTGTTCGGCACGGTCTGGGGCATCATGTCGAGCTTCCAGTCGATCGCGGCCTCGAAAAACACCTCGCTGGCCGTGGTGGCGCCCGGCATTGCAGAAGCGCTTTTCGCCACCGCTATCGGCCTCATCGCCGCCATCCCGGCGACGATTTTCTACAACAAGTTCACGTCGGAAGTGAATCGCCAGGCACAGCGCCTGGAAGGCTTTGCCGATGAATTTTCAGCCATCCTGTCCCGCCAGATCGACGAGCGGGCATGAGGGCGGCCAATGACGAGCGAATCGTGAGATCCAGATCATGGCGATGAACATGGCAGGTTCGGCCGGCGGTGGCGGTGGACGCCGCGGCCGGCGTCGCGCCGCCGTGATGGCGGAGATCAACGTCACGCCGATGGTCGACGTGATGCTGGTGCTGCTGATCATCTTCATGGTGGCGGCGCCGTTGATGACATCGAGTATCGACATCGATCTGCCGGTCGCCTCGGGTGGCAAGCAGATCCAGGCCAACGCCCCACCATTGACGCTGTCCGTCAAGCGCACCGGGGGCTCGTGCAATTCGAACGTCGAGCTCTATCTCGGGGACACGCCGATTCCGGCTAACGAGCTCCTGCCCAAGATAACGGCGATCCGAGACACCCGATCCGAGGCCGAGCGCGTGGTATACCTGCGGGGCGATAAAGACGTCTGCTACACGGATATGATGAAACTTTTGGGGTATATTCGGCAGGCCGGGTTCAAGGCGAATATCGTGATCGTGCCGGAAGGGGGCTCCTGAGCATGCATCGGCGCGCGAAGGCTGGCAGGGAGCGGGAAAGCATTAAGTGAAGGTCAAGGTCGACAAGACGGTTCTGGCATCGGTTGCCCTGCACGTCCTCGTGCTGGGGTGGGTGATGCTGTCGTTCTCGACCAAGGCGCTTGAAATGCCCCCGGAAGATTCCGTCCCCGTTGACGTCATTTCCGACAGCCAGCTTGCCAAGGTCATGGCCGGCACCAAGACCGGCAAGAAGGAAAACCCGAAGCCGCTGGTCGAGAAGGTCGCCGAGGCCAAGGCGGTCGATGATGCTGTCGGCAAGATCAGCGAGAAGCCGCCGGTCGTGACCGAGACTGCGCCGAAGCCGCAGCCGAAGGTCGAGGAAAAGCCCGTCGAGAAGAAACCTGATTCGCCGAAGGTTGTTGAGAAGAAGGAAGAGCCGCCGAAGGAAGAGCCGAAGCCGGTCGAGAAGAAGCCAGACCCGGTGAAGCCCGATCCGATCGCGGAAGCGCTCAAGAAGGAAGAGAAGAAGCCGCCGCCGAAGCCGGTGCAGGCGGCCAAGCCGCCCGAGCCGCAAAAGCGGATCGTCGAGCGCCATTTCGACCAGACCCAGATCGCAGCGCTGCTCGACAAGCGCGATCCGGCGCGCCAGGCCGCGACCGGCCAGGCCATGAATTCCAACGCAGCGCTGGGCCTTTCCAAGGGGACGGCGGCGGACAACTCCGCGACGTGGGGCTCGATGTTCCAGCGTCAGGTCGAGCGCTGCTGGAAGAAGCCGTATGGTGGAATCGAATCGCAGCGGCCCGAAGTAGCGTTTAACATCCGCCTGAAGCGCGACGGCACGCTCGAAGGCAATCCGGTTCCGGAAGGCGTTCCGGCGACGCCGTTCCTGAAGGTGTATCAGGAGAGCGCCTATCGCGCGATCATCGAATGCCAGCCGTATAATCTGCCGGCAGCGATGTATGAGGAATGGAAATACTTCGCGCCGGTGTTCAAGGAAAAAGTCTGATTGCGTCCGCCCGCCGGCGTTCACACATGAGCATGACCCAAGCGATGACTGATAAACACGGATTGCCCGCAATGTTGTTCCGCCCGAGCCGCCGGCAGATCATTTCTGGAATGGCCGCACTTGGTGCGCTCGCCGGTACGCGTACCGCCTTCGCGCAGGCACCGAAGCGGATTCCGATTCCAGAAGGGGAGTTCGTTCCGCTTCCGATCGCGATCCCGAATTTCGTGGCCGGCACGCCGCAGGATGCCGAGGTCGGCGTCGGCGTGGCGCAGGTCATCACCAACAACCTCAAGCGAAGCGGGCTGTTCGCGCCGATCGATCCCGCCGCCTTCATCGAGCGCATTTCCAATCCCGACGCCCCTCCGACGTTTCAGAGCTGGAAGCAGATCGGCGCGCAGGCGCTGGTGATCGGGCGCATGACGCGCCAACCCAATGGGCGCGTGAAGGCGGAATTCCGCCTTTGGGACGTCAACACCCAGCAGCAGCTCGCCGGCCAGCAATATGACACCCAGGCGGAGTATTGGCGGCGTATCGCCCACATCATCTCCGATCAGATCTATGAGCGGCTGACCGGCGAAAAGGGCTATTTCGACAGCCGCGTCGTGTTCGTCGACGAGACCGGCTCAAAAGAGCGCCGCGTCAAGCGGCTGGCGCTGATGGATCAGGACGGCGCCAATGTCCGGTATCTGACCAAGGGCGCCGACCTCGTGCTGACGCCGCGCTTCTCGCCGTCGACCCAGGAGATCACGTATATGGAGTTCGGGCAGGGCGACCCTCGCGTCTATCTGCTGAACACCGACACCGGCCAGCGCGAGATCGTCGGCAACTTCCCGGGCATGTCGTTCTCGCCGCGGTTCTCGCCGGACGGCCAGCGCATCATCATGAGCCTGCAGCAGGGCGGCAATTCCAACCTGTTCGTGATGGATCTGCGCTCGAAATCGACGACGCGGCTGACCGATACGCCGGCGATCGACACCTCGCCGTCCTATTCGCCCGACGGCAGCCGTATTTGTTTCGAATCCGACCGCGGCGGCAAGCCGCAGATCTATGTGATGGGGGCCACCGGCGGGGGTGCGCAGCGCATCTCGTTCGGCGAGGGCAGCTATTCGACGCCGGTATGGTCGCCGCGCGGCGACTACATCGCCTTCACCAAGCAGGGTGGCGGGCAATTCGCGATCGGCATCATGAAGACCGACGGTTCGGGCGAACGCATCCTGACTTCCGGCTACCACAATGAAGGGCCGACCTTCGCGCCGAACGGCCGCGTCGTGATGTTCTTCCGCGAGCCCGGCGGCAACAGCGGACCGTCGCTGTACACGGTCGATATCTCAGGTCGCAACGAATTACGGGTGCCAACGCCCGGTTTTGCGTCCGACCCTGCTTGGTCGCCGTTGCTGTCGTAACGGAACACAACCGCTCGGCGCGTTGTCGTTAATCGGTAAATGTTGCCTAGCCTGATGATTTTTCGGGCAAATTTTTCGCGCCCCGAGCAAAAGCAACGGCTCGGTAACGATGTTCCCTCAGAAAGACTTCATCTGAGAAGGGTAGAACTACGTACCCTAATAGGAACGCGTGCCATATGCAGCTCGCCAATCAAAGCGGAGAGCCCGATCGGAAAATATCGCCGTCGATTTACGCGGCGCTGATCGATTCGCTGTTCACCGATCCTGGTCCGATGTTCGCCGGTGCGCTGTGCGCCGCCGTCGCCGCGCTCATGACGGCGCTGAAGACCGGCAACGAGCTGCTATGGCCGTGCGTCGCGGTTCTTGTCGTAACCGGTGCGCTGCGGGCGCTTGATACGCGGAAGTACCAGAAAGTGCGCTCCGGCCTGACGGCCGAGGACGTCGCGCGCTGGGAAGTGCGGTACCAGATCGGTGCAATGCTGTATGCCGCCGCCCTCGGGCTGTGGTGCCTGGTCGCGCTGACGGGGAGCGACGATGCCGTCGCCCATATGATCGCGACCTCGGTCACGCTCTGCTACGTGGCGGCCGGTGGCGGCCGGACCTACGGCCGTCCCTGGATCTTTCATGTGCAGATGCTGCTGGCCTGCGGTCCACTGACGATTGCGCTGGCCGCCAATGGCAGCCCCTTCTATGTCGGCATGGCGCTACTGAACGTGTTGTTCTTCTTCTCGTTGAAGCATATCTCAACGAGCCTGCAGATGATTTTCGTCCGTGCCCTGCTGGCGCGCGAGCGCGAGGCGGCGCTGGCCAATCAGTTCGACACGGCGCTCAACAACATGCCGCATGGTCTGGCGATGTTCCGCGCCGACGGCCGCATTGCGGTCATGAATCACTGCTTCAGCGAGATGATGTACCTGTCCGACGACTTCGTGCAGCAAGGAGCCGACGTCTCGGAAATCTGCGCGGCCTGCGTCGCCGCCGGAGCGATTTCGGAGACCAGCGCCGACCTCATCATGCAGGAGATCAAGCTCTCCCGAGCCAGCGACATCATCACGACCGACCCGGACTTGAGCAAGAACCGGGCGCTGGCATGGACGTTCCAGCCGATGGCCGATGGCGGCACCGTGAGGCTGCTGGAAGACATCACCGAGCGCAAGGACGCGGAAGCCCGGATCACCCATCTTGCACGTTACGACGAACTGACGGCGCTGCCGAACCGGGTCAACTTTCGCGATGAGATCGGAAATCTCCTGGCGGCCCAGCAGGGCGCCGAACAATTGTCGGCGCTGCTGTTCATCGACCTCGACCAGTTCAAGCAGGTCAACGATACGCTCGGTCATCCCTGCGGCGACCAGCTGCTATGTGCGGTGGCCGGACGCTTGCGCGAAATGCTGCGGCCCGAGGATTTCGTGGCGCGCTTTGGCGGCGACGAGTTCGTCGTATTCCAGCAGAACATCCATTCCACCGATGACGCCGCGGGCCTTGCCCGGCGCATCGTCGATCGCCTGAGCGAGCGCTACAAGATCGACAATCATCTGGTCGAGATCGGCGCCAGCGTCGGCATTGCCATGACCGCGCCCGGCGTCAGCGCCGATACGCTGTTGAAGAACGCGGACATGGCGCTGTATCGCGCCAAGGCCGACGGCCGCGGCACCTTCTGCTTCTTTCGCGAGGAGATGGCGCAGGTCGTCGAAGCCCGCCGCATCCTCGAACTGGACCTGCGCAAGGCGTTGGCCAACGAGGAGTTCGAGCTGTTCTTCCAGCCGCTGGTCAATCTCAAGTCCGGACGGATATCGACCTGCGAGGCGCTGCTGCGCTGGAATCACCCGGTTCGCGGCACGGTTTCGCCGACCGATATCATTCCGGTCGCCGAGGACATGGGTCTGATCGTCGATCTCGGCCGCTGGATCCTGCGCAAGGCCTGCATGGAATGCATGAAATGGCCCGAACCGGTCAGCGTCGCGGTCAACTTCTCGCCGCAGCAATTCCATCAGCGCGACGTGCTCAGCGAAGTCCGCTATGCGCTCGAGGTCTCCGGCCTGCCGGCCCATCGTCTGGAAATCGAGATCACCGAATCCTCGCTGCTACGCAATACGCAACTGACCCACGACGTGCTCTCGCAATTGCATTCGCTCGGCGTGCGGATATCTCTCGACGATTTCGGCACAGGCTATTCCAGTCTCAGCTACCTCCACAACTTTCCCTTGCAGAAAGTGAAGATTGATCGCTCCTTCTTGGAGGGGATCGACAGCGACCGTCCGCTGACCCTGCTTCGCGGCGTGGCTCGCCTGTCGGCCGATCTCGGAATGTCGGTCGCGGTGGAGGGCATCGAGACCAACGAGCAGCTCGAGTTGATCAGCGCCGATGGCGCGGTGACCGAGGCCCAAGGCTATCTTTTCAGCCCTCCCGTGCCCGCGCTCCGGGTTCGCCAACTGCTCAACGCCTCGCACGTGCGCCGGCCGGCGGACGGGCATCTTGTTGTCGTCCCCACGCGGTCCATCGCCTGATCCGGGAGAATGCTGGGTTCGTTCTTAACCCTAAGATGGCGATCCCTTTGCATGGCCGTTAAGAAGATGTTAATCTTTTGGCGTGCCCGCGGAAGTTGTTTGGCGGCACTTGGAGTAAAGTATGAGTGCTGCCGCCAGAGTAACCGCGTTATTTCCTGAACGAAGCGCAGATCCCCTCGAATTTGTAGATTACCGCCTAGCGGAGACCGCTGAGGGGAAGTTCTAGATCTACCGGCTGAGATATCGGGCCTATCTGCGCGAGGGCGCAATTATGCCGTCCGAGTCCCAGCGCGTCACGGACCGGTACGATGACGAGCCGAACAATTTCACCTTCGGCATCTATTATCGTGATGAACTCTACAGTTCGATCCGCATCAGCGTGCTGAGCGGCGAATGGCGCGGATCGCCTTCATCGGAAATGTTTGCCGATATTCTGCATCCGGAGTTGGATCGCGGCAAAACGATCATCGATCCGACGCGGTTCGTGGCAGACCCAGACAAGGCCCGGGTTTTCCCCGAGCTTCCGTACGTCACGGTGCGGCTGGGGTATGTCGCCTGCGGCCATTTCGACGCCGACATCGGCCTTGCCAACGTCCGTCCCGAACACCGGGCGTTCTATCGCAAAGTATTTCTGCAGCAACCACTGGGAGAGCCGAAACTGTTTCCCGGCCTGATCAAGCCGGTGGGGCTGATGGCTGCCAATTATCGGGAAATCCGCGACCGGGTCTTCGAGCGCTTCCCGTTCATGCGGTCCAGTGCTTTCGAACGACGGATGCTGTTCACGCGTCTTGGCGGGCGGCAGGTTCCCCTGCGGGGCGTTGCGTCGTTTGCGCGCCCGTTGGTTGTCGCCAGATCCTGAACCAGCGAATCGCGGCGGCCGGTCTGGCAGCCGGGCTTCGGTTAATATCTCCGCGCGCTGGCTCATATCCCGCGCATGCCGGCCTATTCGGCCCCGCCGAGCAGTCTTGTGCTCCGCCGACGGCGCAAATCCAGGTGATGTGGGCCGGTGCACGCTTGCCTTCACCCTCGCGCCACATTTACAAACCATTAACTATGGCGGTCGCTTTTAGCGGTTCGTCGGCATTTGATATGCTCCGGCAAGGTTCCATCAAGGTTGACGGAACGTTCGCTTAACCATCGACCTGTAGACCGGATGACAGTCGGAAAACGTGAGCGTGGAGGCTCCCGAATGAAATATCAGATGCGTATCCTCCAGGGATGGAAGCTGGCGGTTTTGGTCGCGGTGGCGCTGTCGATGGGCGCCTGCGCCAAGAACAACGTCGGCGCCGATGGGGCGATGGCGAGCGCGGCAACTCCGGGGAGCCAGCAGGACTTCGTGGTCAATGTCGGCGACCGCGTGTTCTTCGAGAGCGATCAGACCGAGTTGAGCCCGCAGGCGATCGCGACCTTGGAGAAGCAGGCGCAGTGGCTGCAGACCTACAACCGCTACTCCTTCACCATCGAAGGCCATGCGGACGAGCGCGGCACCCGCGAATACAACATCGCGCTCGGCGCACGCCGCGCCCAGTCGGTGCGCAGCTATCTGGCCTCGCGGGGTATCGATCCGAACCGCATGCGCACCATCTCCTACGGCAAGGAGCGTCCGGTCGCGGTCTGTAACGACATCTCGTGCTGGTCGCAGAACCGACGCGCCGTCACGGTGTTGAACGCCGGCGCCTGACAAATCCTGACTCTCGCAGTTTCAAAAGCCGGCATCCTCAGATGCCGGTTTAACTGCGGTTTAACCATTTGAATCAAACGGATGCCGGGGTTCGTTAACGAAACGCGGCAAGACGTTAACCTATTGTCTCACGATGAATTCCCGCAGCAACGCGATCGCCCGTTCTGGCGCGTCGGGCTGGCTTTCGATCGGGTGCATCGGATCGTCGTCACCCCCGATCACCGGGTCGGACACCGGATCCGGTCAAGCAGCGGAAACATGTCGAATGTGTCGCATTCGCCGCCCGGTTTGGCGAACCAGTGCAGCGCCACGTCTGGACGGCTGATCGCCCGGCGCGCCATGTCCGGGTCGCGAGGGATGCGCGTGTAGACCGGTATCGCGAGCCGTCTCCAGGCCTCACGCGCCTCCTGGTCCAGCGGAGCCTCGGGCACCAAAAACCGCCGGCGAGCCAGGGCGCCGACTTCCGGGCCGCCGAGACGCTCGAACAGCGCGACGCGGCGTTCCCGGTACGACCCGCCGGCGGCTTCGGTACTGATCAGCACGAGCTGCCGGGATGGGCCGGATGACGGGTGGCGTAGGCCAGCGCGACCGTACCGCCGAAAGACGCGCCGAGCACGATCGGATCGACGATGCCGAGCGCGTCGCAAAATCCACGCACGTCGTCGCCCCACTGCGCCAGATTCCAGTGTTCTCGCGGGCCGTCCTCGCTGCGGCCATTGCCGCGGTGGTCGAGATAGACGAT
>CADEDX010000120.1:10786-14407 GCA_902826195.1 uncultured Bradyrhizobium sp.
TACACAGGAACGTACATGAACGGCTCTCCCTGAAGTCGTGAACGGCCCGCGGGGCCGGACGGCTTGTCTTGTAGCAGATACGAAACCATACCGGAGCGCCGCGAGCCGAGTCGGAACTGCCAGTCACAATTCTGGCGTACTGGCTCTCTCAAGGTGTTCTGCTTTCATTCGACACGTGGTTTCGTCGTCAGGGCAAAATGTCATCCAGATTCCTCAATGCTGCCGGCGCAGCGGCCATTGCCGCGATGCTGGTGTTGTCCGCGCAGACTTCGTCCGCACAGATCACGTTCCCGTGGGAGCGTTCTCAGCAACAGCAAGGCTCCCCACAGGGACAGCAAGGTTATCCGCAGCAGGGCCAGGGGCAGTCCGACGACGCCGATATGGAGATGCGGATCCAGCGGCTGGAAAGCCAGCTCCGGCAACTGACCGGCCAGAACGAGGAATTGCAGTTCCGCAACCGGCAGCTCGAAGAGCGGTTGCGACAGCTCGGCGGCGCGCCGCCCGCGCCGGGCGGCCCGCCCGCACAGCCCAACGTGGCAGCGGCGCCGCCTCAAGTTCAGGCTGGCCCGCCGCAGGCCCAACAGGGCTATCCGCAACAAGCCTATCCGCAGCAGGCGCCTCGCCAGCCGCAAGCTCAGCCCGGCTACGATCAGCAGCCGCAATCCGCCGCTCCCGCGCCGATCGTACAGGACCCGGCAGCCCCACCGGCCGGTGGTCGCCGTCGCGGCGATGCCTTCGACCCCAGCCAGAACCCCAACGCCCCGGGAGCGCCGCGCGCGCTCGGGGGTGGTCAGATGCCGATGTCGGCCGAAGCGGCAGCCGCCGCGCCGGGCGGTCGCAATCCGGGCGAGCCGCTCAATCTCGGCGGTCCGCGCGATGGCGGTGGGGCCTTGCCGGCGCCCGCCGCAGCGGCGCCGCCGCCGCGCGGCCCAGGGCCCGGCGCCAACGCAGCGCTGACCACGCTGCCGCCGTCGGCCACGTCCAAGGACGAATTCGATCTCGGCATCGGCTACATGCAGCGCAAGGACTATGCGCTAGCCGAAGAGACCATGAAGAATTTTGCGCAGAAATATCCGAGCGATCCGTTGATGGCGGATTCGCAATACTGGCTCGGCGAAAGCTATTTTCAGCGCCAGCAATACCGTGACGCCGCGGAGGCGTTTCTGGGCGTCACCACCAAATACGACAAGTCCGGAAAGGCGCCCGACGCATTGCTGCGGCTTGGCCAATCGCTGGCAGCGCTGAAGGAAAAGGAAGCCGCCTGCGCCGCGCTCGGCGAAGTGACGCGGAAATATCCGCGTGCATCGGCCGGCGTAAAGGCTGCCGTGGATCGTGAACAGAAGCGCGTGAAGTGCTAAAGCAGAAGCTGGTCGAGGCCGCCAACGGCCTCGGATAGACTGGCAATGCGATGGCTGACGACGACCACGCGCCGATTTCGGCGCAGCAAGCCAAGGACCTGTTCGCGCATTGGAAGGCCGCGCCCGCGCTCGTGCTGGCGGTGTCCGGCGGCCCCGACTCGGTTGCCCTGATGTGGCTTGCCGCCCGCTGGCGCGGTGCGCTTTCGCGCGGACCGCGATTGATCGCCGTCACCGTCGACCACGGCCTGCGCCCCGAGGCCGCGCGCGAGGCGCGCGAGGTCAAGCGCCTCGCACAAACGCTCGACGTGCCCCATCGCACGCTGCGCTGGACCGGCACCAAGCCGAGTACCGGATTGCCCGCGGCGGGCCGCGCCGCGCGTTATCGCCTGCTTGCAAAAGCCGCGCGGGCGAGCGGCGCGACGCATGTCCTGACCGCGCATACCCGCGATGACCAGGCCGAGACGCTGTTGATGCGGATGCTGCGCGGCAGCGGCATCGCCGGCCTCGCGGCGATGGCGCGCGAGAGCGAGCGCGAGGGCGTGTGGCTGGCGCGGCCGTTGCTGGACGTTCCGAAATCCCGGCTGGTGGCGACGTTGGGCAGGGCGAAGATCCCGTTCGCCGACGATCCCACCAATCGCGACCCGAGTTTTACGCGGCCGCGGCTGCGCGCGTTGATGCCGGCGCTGGCCGAAGAGGGGGGCGATAGCCGCAACCTCGCCCGGCTGGCCGCCCGGCTGGCGCGGGCGAATGCCGCGATCGAGGTGCTGGCCGACGGCGCCGAGCGCTATCTCGCCTTGCGCGATCGCGATGACGCTTCACGCTTCGGATTCGACGCTGCGGCGTTCGCTGGTCTGCCGGAGGAAATCCGGCTGCGGCTGCTCAGGCGTGCCATTGATCGGGCCGGTCACGAAGGGCCTGCGGAACTCGGTAAGATCGAAGCCCTGCTGGCCGCACTGGACCGGGCGATCGTGGGTGACAAAGGGCAGGCCAGGCTGAAACAGACGCTGGCCGGGGCCGCAATCAGCCTGAACCGGGGCCGCATTCACGTCGATCCGGCGCCGCCCCGAAGGGGATAATCGGTCGCAAGAGGCGTCCACATACCGCAATATCCGCCAATATGGGCTCCAAGAGCCTTAACCACCCCAGAAAAACCTCGGTTCTTGAGTGATGTTTTGACGGTTAGTCGCCTCAAGATGCGTTAAATAGTCCCTTGTGGTTCCCTTGGCATTGACCCGGGCGCAACCTAGATTGGGTAGCAGTGGATCGGGGGATTCTCGCCTCACTACCCAAAGAAGATTCAAGGGTTACTGCCAAGGACATTGGGCCGCGATCCGCGCGACCACGAAGGAAGATCGATGAACGCCAATCTGCGCAACTTCGCCCTCTGGGTCATCATTGTTTTGCTGCTGTTGGCATTGTTCACGCTTTTCCAAAATCCGGGTCAGCGCACCTCGTCGCAGGACATCTCGTTTTCGCAGCTGCTGAGCGAGGTAGATCAGAACCGCGTCCGCGACGTCGTTATTCAGGGGCCCGAGATTCACGGCACCTTCACCAACGGCTCCACCTTCCAGACCTACGCGCCCAACGATCCGACGCTGGTGAAGCGCCTGTATGACGGCAAGGTCTCGATCACGGCGAAGCCGCCCGGCGACAACGTGCCGTGGTTCGTGTCGCTGCTGGTTTCCTGGCTGCCCTTCATCGCGCTGATCGGCGTGTGGATCTTCCTGTCGCGCCAGATGCAGGGCGGTGCCGGCAAGGCAATGGGCTTTGGCAAGTCGCGCGCCAAGATGCTGACGGAGGCCCACGGCCGCGTCACCTTCGAGGACGTCGCCGGCGTCGACGAAGCCAAGCAGGACCTGCAGGAGATCGTCGAATTCCTGCGCGATCCCGGCAAGTTCCAGCGCCTCGGCGGACGGATTCCGCGCGGCGTGCTGCTGGTCGGCCCTCCCGGCACCGGCAAGACCCTGATCGCGCGTGCGGTCGCGGGCGAAGCCAACGTGCCGTTCTTCACGATCTCGGGCTCCGACTTCGTCGAGATGTTCGTCGGCGTCGGCGCGAGCCGCGTCCGCGACATGTTCGAGCAGGCGAAGAAGAACGCGCCCTGCATCATCTTCATCGACGAAATCGACGCCGTCGGTCGCCACCGCGGCGCCGGCCTCGGCGGCGGCAACGACGAGCGCGAGCAGACGCTGAACCAGCTGCTCGTCGAGATGGACGGCTTCGAGGCGAACGAGGGCGTGATCCTGATCGCCGCCACCAACCG
>CADEDX010000121.1:0-5367 GCA_902826195.1 uncultured Bradyrhizobium sp.
GCCCAGCCGGAATAGGAATTCAGCATCGAGATCACGACCGGCATGTCGGCGCCGCCGATCGGGATGATCATGAGCACGCCGAGCACCAGCGCGATGATGGTAATCAGCCAGAAATCGAGCGCGCTGCCGGAGCGGACCAGGCCGAAGATGAAGAACACCAGCGCCAGCGCCAGCGCGATGTTGATGATGTGACGGCCGGGCAGGATGATCGGCGCGCCGCTCATGCGCGCGGATAGCTTCAGGAACGCGATCACCGAGCCGGTGAAAGTCAGCGCG
Organism: uncultured Bradyrhizobium sp.; assembly: GCA_902826195.1. Taxonomy (GTDB): domain Bacteria; phylum Pseudomonadota; class Alphaproteobacteria; order Rhizobiales; family Xanthobacteraceae; genus Bradyrhizobium. Next base: position 277 of record CADEDX010000121.1, read on the forward strand.
CCGATGGCGACGCCGAGCGACATTTCGACGAGGCTGGAAGCGTGGATGTTGCCGGGCGTGCCGATGTCGAAGGCTTCGGGCGCGTAGAACGCACCGGCGGCGACCAGCACCGCGGCCATGCCGACCAGCGAATGGAAGGCGGCCACCAGTTCCGGCATCGAGGTCATCGGCACGCGCCGCGCGATCACGGCGCCGATGCCGCCGCCGATGGCGATACCAAGAATGACCAGCAGCCAGGCGACGCCGTCCGCCGGCGGATGACTGGCGAGCGTGGTGGCGACCGCAATCGCCATGCCGACCATGCCGAACAGATTGCCCTGGCGGGACGACGCCGGACTGGACAAGCCGCGCAGCGACAGGATGAACAGCACACCCGCCACGAGATAAAGAATTGCAGCCAGATTGGCGTTCATCTCAGGTCCCCATTGTCTTCGTCACCACGAGGTGCACGCCGTTCACTTCACCTTCTTCTTGTACATCGCCAGCATGCGCTGGGTGACAAGGAAGCCGCCGAAGATATTCACACAGGCGAAGATCAGCGCGACAAAGCCGAAGCCGCGCGCCCAGCCGCTGCCGCTCGAAATCATCGGGACGCCGACCGCGAGCAGCGCGCCGACCACGATCACCGAAGAGATCGCATTCGTCACCGACATCAGCGGCGTATGCAGCGCAGGCGTCACCGACCACACCACGAAATAGCCGACGAATACGGCGAGGACGAAGATCGACAGCCGGAATACGAAGGGATCGACAGCTTGAGCCACATGCTCCATGACTTCTCTCCTTAGGCTTTCGGCTGGAAGTTCGGGTGGATGACGGCGCCGTCTTTGGTCAGCGCCGTGGCTTTCACCAGTTCGTCATCCCAGTTGACCGTGAGCGTCTTGTTGGCCTTGTCGACCATCGTCTCGATGAAGTTGAAAAGATTTCGGGCATAAAGACTCGACGCCGACTGCGCGACGCGGCCGGCGACGTTGGTGTAGCCGACGATCTTGATGCCATCGATGTCAACGACCTGGCCTGCCTTGGCGCCCTCGACATTGCCGCCGCGCTCGACGGCGAGGTCGACCAGCACCGAGCCGGGCTTCATTGATTTCACCATTTCCGCGCTGACGAGCTTTGGCGCAGGCCGGCCCGGAATCAGGGCCGTGGTGATGACGATGTCCTGCTTCTTGACGTGCTCGGCGGTCAGCGCCGCCTGCTTGGCCTGGTACTCTTTCGACATTTCCTTGGCGTAGCCGCCAGCGGTCTGCGCGTTCTTGAACTCCTCGTCCTCGACCGCGAGGAATTTGGCGCCCAGCGATTCGACCTGCTCTTTCGTGGCCGGTCGCACGTCGGTGGCGGTGACCACAGCGCCGAGCCGGCGCGCGGTCGCGATCGCCTGCAGGCCGGCCACGCCGACACCCATCACGAACACCTTTGCCGCCGGAACGGTGCCGGCGGCGGTCATCATCATCGGGAACGCGCGACCGAAGGATTCGGCCGCCTCGATCACCGCGCGATAGCCGGCGAGGTTGGCCTGGCTGGACAGCACGTCCATCACCTGGGCGCGGGTGATGCGCGGCATCAATTCCATCGCGAACGCCGCCACGCCGGCATCCGCGATCGTCTTTAGCGCCGCTTCATTGCCGTAGGGGTCCATGATCGCGACGACGAGCGCGCCGCGCTTGTACTTTGAAAGCTCGGAGGCTTCCGGGCGCTTCACCTTGATGACGATGTCGGCATCCTTCAGCGCGTCCGCGCTTATGGTGGCACCGACGGCGGTGAATTCGGAATCCGGCAGGCCCGACTTGATACCCGCCCCCGGTTCGATGGCAATCTCGGCGCCGAGCGCCTTGAACTTCTTGACGGTGTCCGGGGAAGCGGCGACCCGCGGCTCGGACGGATCGATTTCCTTGGCAACGGCAATCTTCATGAGGCCTCCCCGCCGCGCGGCAGGCGCGCGCAAGCAAACTAGCGTCTTTTTTGCTTAGTTGGATACCGGTTTCACAACCGGCATGCGTGCAAATTGTGGCCACCGCCCGGGCGAGCGGCGCAAGCAGTGACGCGTCAGGTCAGAAAGTAGCCCATCAAGGCGACGAGGATCACCACGGCGGCGGTGCCGTATTTCACCAGCATGATGAACCCTTCATAGGTCTGCTCATGGGCCGGATAGTCGTTGCCGTCGGCGGTCGTGTAGGCCACTTCGTTATGCTCTGCCATCTCTATCCCCAGTCAAATCGCGTATCTCGCGTGCAATTACCGTAAAGCGTTTGGGAGGGCAACGGCCCCCTGCCTATCGGGTCACTCGGAAGGCCAATTATCCCGGATCCAGCGCGCCAGGCTCTCCTCGCTGACCTCGCCTGCGGCGAGGGAAAGGATGATGGAGGTGGCGTGGGCCGGATCAGGCGCGAAGCGTATGTCGTTGCTGCGCAGGAAAACCATCATGGCGTGGAACGCGATCCGCTTGTTGCCATCGACAAGGGCGCGGTTGCGCGCGAGACCGAACGCATAGGCTGCCGCAAGGGCAGCCATATCCGTCTGTCCGTAATTCCATTGGTTGACTGGCCGCAAAACGGCGGACTCGAGAAGGCCATGATCTCGGATGCCTTCCGGTCCGCCGAATATCGCCAGTTGCTCGGCGTGCATATCGATGACTTCATCGACGTCGAGCCAAACCGGCTCGCTCATTTTGCCAGCGCCGCAAACGTATCGCGGTATTCGTGCATGACCTGGCGGGCGATCTCCATCGTCCGGGCATGCTTGGGATTGAACGGCGACAGCCGCAGGCTGCCGTCCGGCTGCTCGACGGGGTAGAATTTGTCCCCCTCCTTGAGCTTGAGCCGCGCAAGCAGCTCTTTCGGCAGGATGACACCAACCGAATTGCCAATCTTGCGAATTTGAAGGGCGGTGTCCTCTAGCCTGTAATCGGCAGAGGCCTCTTCCATTCCGCGCGGGGGTTTGGTCATCGCACCGGCTCCGTTATACGATATGTATAACACGATCCACTGGTTGTACAACAGATGTATTACAGAATTCCGCCGGTCTATTTGACCACGAAATCGAATCGCCCGGCCAGCCAGCCCTCGTTCTTGGCCGTCTTCACCAGCAGTTCCTTGCGAAACAGGCCGTCGGAACGGTTCTTGGCCTCGCCGGGGAAATAGAGCTGGGTGGTCAGGACGGCTCCGTCGCGGGGCTGCACCTTCACATGGATATGGCGGGTGCGGCCGGGATAAAGGCCGGGCACGACGCTGCGCAGCCGGTAGCTCCCCTCGGCATCCGTGAACTGGTGGCCACGGAGGCGAAAACCTGAATTGTCGTAGCGGCCCTTGTCGTCGGCCTGCCAGAAATCCAGCAAGACGCCAGCGAGCGGCTTGCAGGCGCGCGTGAGCACAAAACCAGCCAGCTCGATCGGCTGCCCGGCCATTTCGGGCTCCAGCAGTTCGATCCGCTCCGGTGACGACGGCTTGAAGTACGGCCCTTCAGTTTGCGACAGCGTTACTTCGTCGCCGTCGTGACACGCCGGCGTGGGCGCCAGCGGCGTCTGCGCTACGCTGCCGTCACTCATCAGCAGCGACCCGGCTGCGAAGACGCCCGCTCCTAGAATGACGCGCCGCGTCGGGGTGTCGATCATCGGGCACTCCACTCATGTTGCCACCATGATCCTGGAAGACGACGGCGGCTGAAATTGTGTCCGCGCCCATCACAAATGCGTTTCGTGCCGCAGGCCGTTCCCGTCAGCCCATCGTCTCCAGCTCGTCGATCATGCCGGCGATGACGGAAAGTCCGCCGTCCCAGAATTTGGGATCCTTGGCATCGAGCCCGAACGGCTTCAGCAGTTCGGAATAATGCTTGGTGCCGCCGGCCGCGAGCATGGCGAGATAGCGCTCGGCAAACCCCTCCGAGGCATTCTCGTAGACCGCGTAGAGCGAGTTCACCAGGCAATCGCCGAACGCGTAGGCGTAAACGTAGAACGGCGAATGGATGAAGTGCGGGATGTACATCCAGAAATTCTCGTAGCCCGGGCGGATGTCGATCGCCGGACCGAGGCTCTCGCCCTGCACGCTGAGCCAGATCTGGCCGATGCGCTCGGCGGTCAGTTCGCCGTTCTTGCGCTCGGTATGAATGGCGCGCTCGAACGTATAGAACGCGATCTGACGCACCACGGTGTTGATCATGTCCTCGACCTTGCCGGCCAGCAGCGCCTGGCGCTGCTTGGCGTTCCTGGTCTGCGACAACAGCCGCCGGAAGGTCAGCATCTCGCCGAAAACGCTGGCGGTCTCGGCCAGCGTCAGCGGCGTCGGCGCCATCAGCGCGCCGTTCCTGGCGGCCAGCACCTGGTGCACGCCGTGGCCGAGTTCATGCGCCAGCGTCATCACGTCGCGCGGCTTGCCCTGGTAGTTCATCAGCACGTAGGGGTGCGCCGACGGCGTGGTCGGATGCGAAAACGCGCCCGGCGCCTTGCCCGGCCGCACCGGCGCATCGATCCAGCGATCGGTGAAGAAGCGCTCCGCGATATCGGCCATCTCGGCCGAGAAGCCGCGATAGGCCGTGAGCACCATCTTCTGCGCCTCGGGCCATGCGATGGTGCCGGTCGTGGCGAACGGCAGCGGCGCGTTGCGGTCCCAATGCGCGAGCTTCTTCTTTTTGAACCAGCCGGCCTTCAGGTTGTAATAGCGATGCGAGAGCCGCGGATAGGCTGCGCGAACGGACGCAACCAGCGCATCGACCACCTCGCGCTCGACGCGGTTGTTGAGGTGGCGCGAATCCGCGACATCCTGGAAACCGCGCCAGCGATCGGAAATCTCCTTGTCCTTGGCGAGCGTGTTGGTGATGAGCGCAAAGGTCCGCTCATTGTCCTTGAAGGTTTTTGCCAGCGCCTGCCCTGCGGCCTTGCGCTTCTCCGGCGCGCGGTCCTGCAGGAAATTGAGCGTCGGTTCGATCGCCAGTTCCTTCCCGCCGACCTTGAAGCGGAGGCCGGAAATGGTCTGGTCGAACAGCCGGTTCCAGGCGGCGTAGCCGCTCTGGGACTTTTCGTGAAGCAGCTGCTCGACGCGGTCCTCGAGCTGATACGGCTTGTCCTTGCGCAGGTCCTCGATCCACGGCCGGTAGTAA
>CADEDX010000121.1:5467-14376 GCA_902826195.1 uncultured Bradyrhizobium sp.
TTGTAGTCGGCCTCGAACGCGGCGCAGTCGGCATCCATCTTTTGCAGATCGCGCGTCACTTCCTCCGCGTCGATGCCGGAATAGAGATCGGCCAGATTCCATTCCGGCAGCTTGCCGGCCTTGTTGCTGGTCTTGGATTTCGCGGCCGCTTTGCTCGCGGCGGGTTTGCGGGACGGCTTGGCGGTTCGGGATGTCGCAGATTTTGCGCTCATGATACTTTCAGAATTGAGAGGTGATGGGGAAATAGAGAAGGATCAGGCCAGGGCCGCAAGCTGCGGTACAAACTGGACAAACAGCTCCTCGCCCTCGACGAGCAGCGGCTCGGCCTTCTCATGGATCGTATTGCGGATGGCACACCATAGCGTAATCGCGCGCACCATGAGCCACGACGTCGACGGAACCGCGGTCCTGCCATGCAGCGCCACGAGCTCGAGGTTGCGGTGCTCGAAAAGCAGCCGGCCGCGGCCGTCCTCGAGAATATAACGGCCGCCGATTCGCGATACGCACAATTCGCAGGCCTGTTCCGGCAGCGGGCCCAGCAGATAGAATTGGACGTCGCCGTTCTCGGTCGTGCCGGTTTCCCACTGCCGCCCGGCCCCGCGCGCCATCGCTGCGCCGAACGCCGCGACGAGCGTGCTGAGTTCCTTTTCGCTCCACTCGCCATTGTCTTGTTTGCGTTTGAACGCAACTACGCTCATTTGCTTTCCGCTCCAAACAGCAGCCGGTGCATTTCCGGCTCATAGTACACTAACAGATGCCTAGCGAAGGCGGCCGGTTCAAGGCCCAGCTCGCGCGCCCATGCGCCCATGATCTCGGTCGGGACCCGGCTGAACCCGTTCTCGACCTGCGAAATGAAGGTGTAATATTTCAGGCCGAGGCGCGCGGCGAGATCGGCCTGCGACAATCCGACATCCGCCCTACGCTGCTTCAGCCAATCCCCGGCCAATTTGCGCAATCGTTTGGTATCCGGCGCGGCCTTGGCGGCCGGACGGTCAGCGAAAACATCTTGATGTTTGCTGCGTTTCATGTTTACTAAACTAGTCAACTTGAATTGCCCGGTCGTCAATGATCCGTACCACAATTCCAGCCCGCGAATAAGCATGACGTTCCTGGACCGCAGCCCGATTGACCGACGCTCCGACCGGGCTCCCCCCGCCCCCGGTAAGAAGTTGATCGTCGGTATTCTGCTGGCGGCAATGCTCGCGGCGCTCGCGATCCGAAATTGGGTGCCGGCGGACGCGCTGGCACCCGTGATCGTCACACTGTTGTTCGCGGTGGCCGCGTCGACAGCGGGAGCGGCGTGGCTATGCCGAGCCCGCCGGTTCCGCATCCTGTGGCTCGACCTTGCCGGAAGCCTGACATTCATCGGCATCGCCATCTCGGTTCTGATCGAGCCGGACCAGATGGTCGGGCTTTTCACTCTCTCGGATCAACCTGAGTAACGGAAAGCATTTCTCCGCAGTCTGACTGCGTCGTTTCTATCTGCGCGTCCAAGCCCGGGCCCCTCTGGCAGTTCAAGCGAACTGCGATGTCGGATTGGACCTTCAACGGAGTGGCCCGCATGTTCGAACTCATCTCCTCGCAACACCTGACGGCGCTGTTCCAGGTCATCATGATCGACCTGGTGCTCGCCGGCGACAATGCGATCGTCATCGGGCTTGCCGCTGCCGGACTTCCTGAGGCTCAGCGCAAGAAGGCGATCCTGATCGGCATCGTGGCCGCCACGGTGCTGCGCATCGGCTTCGCATCCGTCACTGTTCAGTTACTGCAGATCATCGGGCTATTGCTGGCGGGCGGCGTGCTGCTGCTGTGGGTGTGCTGGAAGATGTGGCGCGAACTGCGCGACTCCCATCACCAACCGACATTTCAGAATCTGTCCTCCGCGAGCACGATGGATGCGACGGCCATGGCAGGTCGCCAAAAGACGCTGGGCCAGGCCGTCTGGCAGATCACGATCGCCGACGTCTCGATGTCGCTCGACAACGTGCTCGCCGTTGCGGGCGCGGCGCGCGAGCATCCGACGATTCTGATATTCGGCCTCGCGCTCTCCATCGCGCTGATGGGATTCGCCGCCAGCTTCATCGCGCGCCTTCTGGAGAAGCACCGCTGGATCGCCTATGTCGGCCTCGCAATCATCCTCTATGTCGCCTTCGACATGTGCTATCGCGGCGCGCTGGAGGTGTGGCCCCACCTGATCTCATAGAGCATGATCCGGAAAAGTGAAAACCGGTTTTCCGAAGAGATCATGCTCAGACAAAAGATGCGATTCCTTCAAATCGCATCATGAGGAAAACGCACTGGTTCCGCGCGCTAGGGACGCCATCGCCAACGATTAATCATGCGTTAATCGGCATCGGCGAGAGTGCCCCGATTCGATACATCAGTAGCGTGCGGGGAATGCCATGGCTGCCACCATCCTGATTGCCGACGACGATGCCGTGCAGCGCCGTCTGGTCGAAAACATGGTGCAGAAGTGCGGCTATGAGGCCCTCGTCGCCGATAGCGGCGATGCCGCTGTGGCGTTGCTCACCGCGCCCGACGCGCAGCCGATCGATGCGGTCGTGCTCGACCTCGTGATGCCCGGCCTCGACGGGCTCGGTGTGTTGTCGAAAATGCGCGAAGCCGGTGTGAGCATCCCGGTCATCGTGCAGACCGCGCATGGCGGCATCGACAACGTGATTTCGGCGATGCGCGCGGGCGCGCAGGATTTCGTGGTCAAGCCGGCGAGCTTCGAACGGCTGCAGGTGTCGCTGCGCAACGCGCTCAACGCCAGCGCGCTCAGGGGCGAACTGCAGCGCATCCGTCACAGCCGCGAAGGCCGGCTGACCTTTGCCGACATCATCACCCGCAGCGAAACCATGGCGGCCGTGCTGCGCACCGCGCAGAAGGCAGCCGCCTCCAGCATCCCGGTGCTGGTCGAGGGTGAGTCCGGCGTCGGCAAGGAATTGTTCGCCCGCGCCATCCACGGCTCCAGCGAACGCAAGTCGAAACCGTTCGTCGCAGTCAATTGCGGCGCCATCCCCGACAATCTCGTGGAATCGATCCTGTTCGGTCACGAGAAGGGGGCCTTCACCGGCGCCACCGAACGCCATATGGGCAAATTCGTCGAGGCCTCCGGCGGCACGCTGTTTCTCGACGAGGTCGGCGAGTTGCCGCTGGCCGCGCAGGTCAAGCTGTTGCGCGCGCTGCAGGAAGGCACCGTCGAGGCGGTCGGTGGGCGCAAGCCAATGAAGGTCGACGTGCGGATCATTTCCGCGACCAACCGCAGACTGCTCGACTTGGTGAAAGGCGGCGCGTTCCGTGAAGACCTGTTCTACCGGTTGCACGTGCTGCCGCTGACGATACCGCCCTTGCGGACGCGGCGCGAAGACGTTCCGCATCTGCTGCGGCATTTCCTGGCGCGCTTTGCCGCCGAGGAAAACCGCACCATCATCGGCATCAGCGGCGAGGCCATGGCGCATCTTTCCCAGCTCGACTGGCCCGGCAACATCCGCCAGCTCGAGAACACCGTGTACCGCGCCGTCGTGATGAGCGAGGGCGACCTGCTCGGCCTGTCGGATTTTCCGCAAATCCTCAGTCACGCCGTAACGAACGCCGAATTGGCGGCCGGCGAGCCGCTGATCGTCGCGCCGTCGGCAGCGCCCACCCTGGTGTCGGGTAGCGATATACCGATCGCGCCGCTCGCCGCGGCCGGCAGCCTTTCAATGCTGAACGCCAGCGGCGAAGTGCGGCCGCTCGACGACATGGAAAACGAGATCATCCGTTTTGCGATCTCGCATTATCGCGGCCAGATGTCGGAAGTCGCGCGCCGCCTGAAGATCGGCCGCTCCACGCTCTACCGCAAACTCGATGAGGCGGCGGCCAGCGACCCTGCCGGAGGGGACGCCAACTGAGCCGGCGGGCGATTATGGCTTCTGCATGCAAACATCGTGGCAAACCAACGACATTACAGTTCGGAAGCTTTCGAACCGTGGCTTGGCGGTGACAGACAAAAGGCGGGTGGCGTGGCAAAAACCCAAGACCCGAATGTAAACGGGTAGTTAGTTTGAGGTCAGTTTGTCGTGAGTTGTCCCGCATGGCTCTGGCTGCATGAAGGGGGCACATGTATCGTCTGCGTTTGAACCATTTGCGTTTGAACCGTGGTGTGCAGGCGTACGACTGATAAACCGATCGAGCCGGCGCTTCCCGCGCAAGCCGTGACCAACGATACTAACGACTGTTCCATGTCGGGGCAGTTTCGCCCAAGGGGGTGTGACGATGCGTGACTGTTCGACGAATCGTGCAGGATTTGACCGCGTACTGATGGCCGTCGCGGCAGCGTTCCTCACGGTCTCCGCGACCTCGGCACTGGCGGCCCAGTCGACCACACCGCGCGCCAGCGCCGCCGAGCTCGCGATCGACGCAGCAGTCCCGCGCCCCGAACCCGCCAACGTGCCGCCGCCGACCATCGGCGACTTCAAGATGGACACCACGGCCACGGTGCCTGACGTCGCCAAGGCGGTCGACAAGCCGGCCGAGACCGTGACCGCCCCTGCCGCCACCACCGCGCTCCCGGCTGCGACCGCCACTGCGCCCGCGGCGGCCGAACCCTTCAAGGAAGCGCTGAAGGCCAGCCCCGTGGCTGCGGCCGACCAGCCGGTCGCCGAGCGCCTGCGCGATATCATCGGCGCCAAAGCCGCGCGCTACTTCGACCGCAAGAACGAGCGCGCCGCCGTCGAGAAATTCTACACCGCGCGCGACTTCGCGCCGCAGTGGACCCAGGCCGGTCAACTGACCGACAGCGGCAAGGGCGTGATCGCCCGCCTGAAGGACGCCGCCTCCGAGGGCCTCAATTCGGCCGACTATCCCGTGCCGGACTTTTCCGCCGCCAATTCGCCGGACCTGCTCGCCGAAGCCGAGCTGAAACTGACGGCCAGCATGCTCGACTATGCGCGGCAGGCGCAGAGCGGCCGGATGCACTGGTCGCAGGTTTCCGCCGACATCCAGTATCCCGAACATCCGACCGATCCGTCGGAAGTGCTCGCCAACATCTCGACCGCCAGGGACGCGTCCGCTGCGCTCGATGGCTACAACCCGCCCCACAAGCTCTACAAGGAGCTCAAGGCGAAGCTCGCGGAGCTGCGTGGCCAGGGCGACGGGCCGCTGCTGCAGATCCCCGAAGGCGCGGCGCTGACCTACAAGGCCGCGACCAAGAAGCAAAGCGAGGTCGCGCCGGAAGATTCGCGTGTGCCGCAACTGCGCGCCAAGCTCGGCGTCTCCGACCATCCCGACAGCGCGGTCTACGACGCCAAGGTCGCCGCCGCGGTGCGTAAATTCCAGGAGAGCGTCGACCTGAAGGCGACCGGCGTGCTCGACGACCGCACGGTGAAGGCGCTCAACAGCCCGAAGCGCGACCGCCAGATCGACACCGTCCTGGTCAACATGGAGCGCTGGCGCTGGCTGCCGCGCCAGCTCGGCGCCTCCTCGATCGGCAACGCCTACGTCATTCTCAACGTACCTGATTTCACGCTGAAGGTGATGCAGAACGGCGCGCAGGTCTGGACCACGCGCGTGGTGACCGGCAAGCCCGGCAAGCATGCGACGCCGATGCTGACGGAGACGATGAAGTTCATCACGGTCAATCCGACCTGGAACGTTCCGCCGTCGATCATCTACAACGAATACCTGCCGGCCCTGCAGCAGGACCCCACCGTGCTGCAGCGCATGGGCCTGAAGCTCGATCGCAATCGCGACGGTACCATCCATATTTCGCAGCCGCCGGGCGAGGCGAATGCGCTGGGCCGTGTCAGGTTCAACTTCCCGAACAAGTTCCTGGTGTATCAGCACGACACGCCGGACAAGCATTTGTTCGCCCGCGACGAGCGTGCGTTCAGCCATGGCTGCATGCGCGTGCAGAACCCGGATGTGTACGCAGCGACCCTGCTCAACATCACGATGCCGAACGAGCGCTATACGCCGGAACGAATTCGCAGCATGTACGGCCGCAGCGAGATCGACCTGAAATTCCCGACGCCGATCCCGGTGAATATCACCTACCAGACCGCGTTCGTGGACGATGCCGGCAAGCTGCAGATCCGCAAGGACATCTACGGGCGAGACGCCATCATGATCGGCCTGCTCAAGAACAGCCGCAACAGGGACCTGGAGACCCTCGTCTCCCACGCCCAGCCGAGCTATGCGCGCCCGAAGGACACCTTGCCGGCCGGCGTCAACTTCGCCAGCGACAACTCGTATTCTTCCGGTCCGTCGTTCTTCGAGCGGCTGTTCGGCGGTCCCTCGACCCCGACGCCACCGGCCGCGGTCGGCCGCCGTCCACAGCAGCGGTTCACCCGATAAACTCTACCAGGCTCGATTTCTTAACAAAATCAAAGACCTCGCCTTGTTGGCGAGGTCGTTTACGTTAACCATTATCTATGCCAAGGCCGGCAGCGGCACTTTTTCGCCACAGTCAAGGGGTTAGGTTAAAGCTGACTTGGGGAGCAGGTGCGGTAAACCTCGGTTAACCATCCTGCTTTAAGAAAGCGTTCACCCTCTTTTGCCGGGGTCTGCAAAAGAAAACCGTGAATGCTCGTCGACTGGGTGGGCTCATAAGTGCTGGCTGGTTTCGCGCGCCACTACATTCCGTTTGCTTTTCCAAAAGCCGGATATCGGATCGGGTTGACTTCGCTGTTGCTGGTCGCCGGCGCCGGTTCGGTACATGACGCGACCGCGCTGAACGAAACCCGCACCCTCACCTTCCACCACACCCATTCCGACGAAGACCTCACCGTCACCTTCAAGCGCGACGGCCGTTACGATGAAGACGCGCTGAAGAAGCTCAATCATTTCCTCCGCGACTGGCGCAACCAGGACTCGACCACGATGGATCGGCATCTGTTCGATATCCTCTGGGAAGTCTACCGCGACGTCGACGGCAAGAAGCCAATCCAGATCATCTCCGCCTACCGCTCTCCCGCCACCAACGCCATGCTCCGCCGCCGCTCTTCCGGCGTGGCCCGCCATAGCCAGCACATGCTCGGCCACGCGATGGACTTCTACATCCCGGACGTGTCGCTGGAGAATATCCGCACCGCCGGGCTCCGCCTGCAGCGTGGCGGCGTCGGCTTCTATCCTACGTCCGGCTCGCCCTTCGTCCACCTTGACACCGGCAGCATCCGTCACTGGCCGCGCATGACGCATGATCAGCTTGCCAGGGTGTTTCCTGATGGGCGCACCGTCCACCAGTCAACCAGCGGTCCGATGAAGGGCTATGAGCTGGCCCGCGCCGACATCGAACGCCGCGGCAATGGCGACGATGCCTCAACCGTCGGCAAGAAGCCGAGCCTGTTCGCGGCGCTGTTCCGCGGCGGCAAGTCGACGGAAGAGGATGATGAGGGCGGCAGCGCTCCGGTCAAGAACGAGAAGCCTGCGCCGACCAGCGTGGCAGCCGTAAAGTCCGCCGATCCGGTCCCTACCCCGCGCTCCAAGCCAGTTGCCGCGACCATCCAGCTCGCCTCGGCCGACGCCCAGATCGTGTCGGCGCCCAAATCGAAACCCGAGACGAACAAGCCTGAAGCGAAGCAGGCCTCCGCCGACAGGGCTGAACCGAAACCGCAGACGCCGGCCGATATCATCAATTCCCGCGGCTTCTGGGACGACATCCCGAGGGAAACGAATCAGGCGACCCCGGCCCAGGTCGCAGCCTTGCGCGCCCGCCAGGTGCTCGCCGCCGCGACCGACCCGCAGCCGACCGCCAGCGTGACCGAGACCTTCAACAAGGCCATGGCCTACGCCCCGGCCGCCTCCTCACCGGTCGACCGCAGCAACATCGTCGCCGCCACCGCAGCGATCCCGCGGCCCACCCGTCCGACGCGCAACGCAGGCGCGGCCGCGACCGAAATCAATACGGTCGTCGCCAAGGGCACGCAGGGCCAGGATCCCGTGGTCGCGAACTCGACCCGCCTCGCCGCCTCCCAGGGCAACAATATCTGGATGCGGGTGGTGATGCTGGCGCCGAGTGCAAGCAGCGCGATGTCGACGACGGTGCTCGGCGATACCGAGATGACCCAGATGCGCAGCCATTTCGTCAAGCCGCATGCCGCGATCGCCATGACCTTCTCGGAAGATCCGATGATGGGAATGAGCAGCGACAGCTTCACTGGCACAGCGACCGCGCAACTCCCGACGCGCACGTTCACCGTGCGCACCGCCGCGCTGCGCTAGGCGCTTGGCGTCATTGCCGGGCTTGACCCGGCAATCCATCCCGTTCGAACGAACCTCTCGATATTTGATGGATAAGCGCGTCACTGTCCGCGAACGACGCGCTTCGCGCTTTTGGTCCCCGAACGACGCGCTTTGCGCTTTTGCCCGCTTATGACGTCTTGGGACGCCTCACAGCATCCCCAGCGCCTGCATGTAGGTTTCCAGAATGGTTTCCTGCTCGGCGCGTTCGTTGGCGTCCTGCTTGCGCATCCGCACGATGGTGCGCAGCGCCTTGGTGTCGTAGCCATTGCCCTTGGCTTCGGCATAGACGTCGCGGATGTCGTCGGAGATCGTCTTCTTCTCTTCCTCCAGACGCTCGATGCGCTCGATGATGGCCTTGAGCTGGTCTTTGGCGAATTTTGTCGCGGGCTCGTCCTGGACGGCAGCGGCGGCGGAGGTGGCCATCGGATACTCCTGAAAGGAACCAAAAGGTGATGCTGAAAGATCAAGCGCCGCACGCGTTACCGCACGGCGCTTTCTGCAGAATGACCTGAGAGATCGGGAGGCCTTGCGTCAAGGCGACATCGCGCTCATCCACAGCGCGCCCACAGGAGAAAGGAAAGCCGGTCGATGCAGGCCGAGGAGCTGGCCAGCCGCGTCTGGGCGACGCGAGCACCCGTCGGCCCGAACCGGCACGCCGTCGCTAGCCGGCGCCGGTTCGTATCCGC
>CADEDX010000122.1:0-2971 GCA_902826195.1 uncultured Bradyrhizobium sp.
AGCCCCAGACGCGGCCGACGCGCGTCGCTACCTCGGCGCCAAATAATTGCGCGAGCAGGTGATCTGGCCCCTTGTAGCCGGTGGCGAGCACGAGGAGATCGGCCTTGCGCACGGTGCCGTCGCGCAGCTTCAAACCATCGGCCACATAGGCTTCGATGTCGGCGGCCTGGATCAGCTTGATCTTGCCGTCGGCGATCAGCTCGGAGGCGCCGACGTTGAAGTAATAGCCGCCGCCGCGGGTGCGAAACTTCAGCGGCCAGCCGGTGCCGTCCTCGCCATATTCGAGCCGGAAGCCGGCCGCCTCCAGCCGGCCCAGCAGCGGCGCGTCGAGCCGCTTCACCTCGTCGGTGACGATTTTGTGCGCGGCCTTCATCACCGGCAGCGGCACGCCGGAATTGAGGATGTCCCTCGACGCGATGGGCGGGCCGTAGCCGAGATAGGTCTTGTCGTAGAGCTGCGCCGGCTCGACATTGACGACCATGGTCGGGCTGCGCTGCACCATGGTGACGTCGGCACCCGCGGCCTGCAGCTCCTGGCAAATGTCATGCCCGCTGGTGCCGGTGCCGAACACGATCACCGGACGCCCGGTCCATTCCCGGCCCGCCTTGAAGCGGCTGGAATGCAGCACCTCGCCCTTGAAATTCTCGATGCTTTCGATCTCGGGAATGTTCGGCGTGCCGCTGACGCTGGTCGCCAGCACGATGTGCTTTGGACGCAGCGTGCGCGCCTCGCCCTCGCGCGTCAGCCGCGCGGTCCAGCGCTGCGTGACGTCGTCATAGTCAGCGCCCTCGAACGCGGTATGCGTCCAGAAGTCGACCTCCATGATGTCGACATAGCTTTCCAGCCAGTTCGCGATCTTGTCTTTCGGGATGTATTCCGGAAAGGTTTCGGGGAACGGCAAGTAGCGCAGATGATTGACCGGCGTCTTGTTGTGCAGCTTCAGCCCGCGATAGCGCAGCCGCCAGTTGTCGCCGACCCGCGCCATGCGATCGACCACCAGCGCCGACAGCCCGATGCGGCGGGCCTCGATCGCCACTGAAATGCCGGCATGGCCGCCGCCGACGATCAGCACGTCAGGATCACGATCGTCATAGGTGGCCGAAGCCTGCCGCTGCTCGAGCCAGTCCGGGCCGGCAAAATCCCTGATATGGGTCGTCGCGGCGGCCGCCTCGCGCGCGGCGCAGATGGCATCGAAGTCGAGCGAGGTCGAGATCGTCCAGGCGCGCGCCACGCCGTCTTCCTCGCGCAGCAGCCGGACGGCGCCGTAGCCCGGGCCGTTGACGGTTTCGAAAGCAAAGATCGCCTCCAGAACCTCGCGGCCGCCGACTTTCGCCGCGCGTGGCCAAAGCCGCGCCGTGTCGATGCGAAAACCGTGGGCCCGGGCCCAGACCGAACGCGCCACCAGTTCGGCCGCGACCGTCCGTTGGCCGCTGAAGGTCGCAAATTGCCAGGACAGGCCGAACAGATTGCGCCAGTGGCTATCGGCCACGAACAGCCACGACAATTCCGCCGCCGACCGCCGTTCCAGCGCCGTGCGGAACGCGGCAAGCCAGGCTTCCGTGGTTTCCCGGTGACTTTCCTCTGGCGGCAGGTCCGGCCGATCCAGCATGGCGGATTTCCTTTTTGAATTCTTATCGTTATCGCCCATCCAACCGCAGCTTTCGCGTTCGCACAACTGCCGCGGCGCTGCTGCAAGGCGGCATGCGCGGGGCGCTCACCCGCCTTTTGGTGCCGGTTCGGCCGCATTGCCGCCCCCGCGCGACCCAGACCTCTGTGTTCAGGCATGATCTTTTCGGAAAACCGGTTCCCACTTTTCGGGATCATCCCCAATGGTTTACGCAACGTTCAGTACTGCCCCCTATTCTCTGCCTTCCGCTGCCAGAACCGGCTTGAAACGCTCAGGACGAGCGATGTTGGAACGATCGATCGCCGACGAGGTCGAGGCGGCCGTCACGGCCGGCTCCACCGACAAACATCTGGATACGCTGAAGCAGGTCACCGACCTGTTTCTGCGCTCCGCCGACGGCTATTCCGGCGAACAGATCGAGCTGTTCGGCGACGTGCTGGAACGGCTGATCCGTACCGTTGAGCTGCGCGCGCTGGCCGATGTCTCGGCGCGGATCGCGCTCGCCGAAATGAGCATGCAGCTCGCCTCGGTCAAGCAGGCACCGGCCAATGTCGTGCGCCGCCTGGCCAATAATGACGAGATCACGATCGCGCGGCCGGTGCTGACAGAATCGGCGCGGCTGACGGCCGAAGATTTGGTCGCGCTGGCGCAGGCCAAGGGCGAGCCGCATCTGCTGGCGATCTCCGGGCGCTGGTGGCTGACCGAGATCGTCACCGATGCGCTGTTGAAGCGGCATTACCCTTCCGTCAGCCGGCGGCTGGTCACCAATCCCGGCGCGCGGATGTCGGCGGCGGGCTACGCAATCGTGCTGAAGCAGGCGGAGAACGATCCGGATCTGGCGGTCGAGACCGGCATCCGCGTCGACCTGCCGCCCGATCAGCGCGCGCAATTGCTGCGCAGCGCCACAGAGGCGGTACGCACGCGGCTGTTGTCGCGCGCGCCGCCACATCTGTTCGAGGAAATCCGGAACGCAGTTGCCGTGGCCGCGGCGGGCGCCAACCGCGAGATGGCGCGCACGCGCGATTTCACCGCGGCGCGCCGCTTCGTCGCGACGCTCGCCAAGAACGGCAAGCTCAACGAACACGCGCTGCTGGGGTTCGCGAAGGAGCGCAAATATGCTGAGACGGTCGCCGCACTGGCTGAACTGTCGGGCTCGGCGATCGACGTAATCCGCCCGGTGATGCAGAGCCTGCGCGATGACGGCGTGCTAATCCCCTGTCGCGTCGCCGGGCTGAGCTGGGACACGGTCGACGCCGTGCTCAACAGCCGCTTTGCCTCGGGCAACATGGGGCGCCACGAACTGGCGAAGGCGAAAGACCAATACAGCAAGCTGACGCTCGAAAA
>CADEDX010000122.1:2981-14280 GCA_902826195.1 uncultured Bradyrhizobium sp.
GAGGTGGAGTTCTTAAGCTGTAGCCCGGATGAGGGGTTCTCTCAACGAGCAAGACTCGCTGAAACATACCCCTCATCCGCCTTCGCTTCGCTCCGGCACCTTCTCCCACAAGGGGAGAAGGGAAACCGACATCACGCCGCCTTGATCATATCGGGGTCGAGATGCTTCAGCCGCGGCATCACTTCCTGCTTCAATAGCCGCAGCGAATTGTGCCAGGCCTCCGGCTTGTGCTTGTAGTCAAAGCCGAACACCAGCAGCGTGCCGAAGCCGCCGACCTCGTGATAGATCTTTTCGATCTTCTCGGCGACCGTCGAAGGCGAACCCACGATCCAGTTGTTGCGCGCGCAATATTCCGCCGTCACGTCGGAATCCGCAACATTGGGATTGGCCTTCAGATAGTCCTTGAAGCCGAAATGGCCGAGCAGCGGCAGGAAGTATTCGTTCATCATCCGGCCCATCATGTCACCGACCGACAGCCGCCACGCTTCCTCGTCGGTATCGGCCACAAAAACCTCGCGCACCATGCGCCAGTCGCTGCGGTTCGGCTTGCGTCCGGTTTTGGCCGCGCCGATCTCGACCGCTTCCCAATGGCTGCCGACATAGGCCGGGTTGAGGTTAAGGCTCATCGGGATGTAGCCACGCTCGCCGGCGAGCTTGAGCGTGTCGGAGCCTTTCGAGAGGCCGGCGACGCCGATCGGCGGATGCGGCGGCTGCAGGGGCTTGATGTGGGGTTTGAGGAAGTCGAACATCACGTCCGGCTTGTTCACCGTCCAGTACTTGCCCTTGTAGGACCACGGCGCATCCTCGGTCCACATTTTCAGGATGATCTCCAGCGCCTCGCGCGTCATGTCGCGGTTCTGGCCCGACATGCCGTCGACGTTGAACATCGCCCAGTCGCTCGGCAGACCCGATGCCGCAATGCCGAAATTCAGCCGCCCGCCGGACAGGTGATCGAGCATGGCGACGCGGTTGGCGAGTTCGGCCGGGTGGTGATAGGGCAAAAGAAATCCGCCCGGACCGAGGCGGATGTTCTTGGTCTGCAAAAACGCCTGCGCGAGAATAAGGTCGGGCGAGGGATGCGGTTCCCACGGCGCGGTGTGGTGTTCGCCGATCCAGGCTTCCTGGTAACCGAGTTCATCGAGCCACCGCAGCGTCTGCAAGTCCCAGTCGTGACCCTCCTTCAACCCGCACTCCGGCGGATGGGACGGCATCGTGAAATATCCGATCTCCATGGGGTGTCCTCGCTATGTGTTTTGTTGAAAGCGCGTCTGTCGCGCGCCAGCGACAACATAGCACGCCGAGGCTGTGGCCGAGATATGACGAAATGGCGAGGCTGAGGTCCGCGGCGGTGTGACGCGCGCTATTTTCCCTCTCCCCTTGTGGGAGAGGGTGGACGCGACACGAAGCGTCGTGGACGGGTGAGGGGTTCTCTCCGCGAGTGCCTTGCTGAGAGAACCCCTCATCCGGCGCTATAGCCGATGCGCAGCATCGGCGTTCTAAGAGACGGCGGCCATAGGCCGCCTATGCCACCTTCTCCCACAAGGGGAGAAGGAAAAAAGACGGTGACGCGCTACCTCGTGCCGAATGTCGTGGTGCCGAACAGCGCCTTTTGCGTCGAGGGCTGCGAGCGCCAGTATTGCGGCGGTGCGGAAACCTCGCCGCCGAGTTCGGCGGCGGCGTGCCAGCCCCAGCGCGGGTCGTAGAGCATGCCGCGCGCCAGCGCGACCATGTCGGCCTTGCCGGAAGCGATGATTTCCTCGGCCTGCTTCGGCTCGGTGATCAGGCCGACGGCGATCGTCGTCAGGCCGGTGGCCTCCTTGATCGCCTGCGCGAACGGCACCTGGTAGCCGGGACCGAGCGGGATTTTTTGCAGCGGCGAAACGCCGCCCGAGGACGCGTCGATCCAGTCGACGCCGCGCTTCTTCAATTCCCCGGCGAATTCAACGGTCTGCGGCAGATCCCAGCCGCCCTCGACCCAGTCGGTGCAGGAGACGCGGACGCCGACCGGCTTGTCGTGCGGGAACACCTCGCGCACCGCGTCGAACACTTCGAGCGGAAAGCGCAAGCGGTTTGGCAACGAGCCGCCATATTCGTCGGTGCGCTGGTTGGCGATCGGCGACAGGAACTGGTGCAACAGATAACCGTGCGCGGCATGCACCTCGATGGCATCAATGCCGAGCCGCTCGGAACGCTTTGCGGCGGCGACAAAGGCCTCGCGCACCCGCTTCAATCCCGCCGCGTCGAACGCCAGCGGCGGCGTCTCGCCGTCCTTGTGCGGGATCGCCGAGGGGGCTTCCGGCCGCCAGCCGCCTTCGGCCACCGGGATCAGTTGCCCGCCGTCCCACGGCGCGTGGCTCGACGCCTTGCGGCCGGCATGCGCGAGCTGGATCATCACCGCGGTCTTCGAGCGTTTGCGTACCGAAGCAAGGATCGGCTTCAGCGCAGCCTCGGTGACGTCGTTGTAAAGGCCGAGGCAGCCGGGGGTGATGCGGCCGATCGGCTCAACGGCCGTTGCCTCGATGCAGAAGATCGCGGCGCCAGAAAGGGCCAGCGAATTGATGTGGGTGAAATGCCAGTCATTGGCCTCGCCGTCGACGGACGAGTACTGGCACATCGGCGCCACCATGATCCGGTTGGCAAGGGTAAGGCCGCGCAGCTTGATCGGGGTAAACAGGGCGCTCATGGCAATGGGATCCGGACCTGAGGGAAAGCTGGCCGCGATGCTAGCGAGCCGCTCCCCTCTCCTCAAGCCGCCGTGCGCGCAACCCTCCCCCACGGCCTGAAGCCCGCGGCCAGCCGTAGGATGGGTTGAGCCCTTCGCGAAACCCATCGATCACATGCGCGGAAAGATGATGGGTTTCGCGAAGGGCTCAACCCATCCTACGCTTCAATCCTACGGCTTGATGCCGGCGGCCTTGATCAGCTCCAGATTGGCGGCCATCTCGCGCTTGAGAAGGTCGTCCATCTCGGCCGGCTTCATCGACATCGGTTCGAGGCCGAGCTTTTTCAAGCTCGCCTGCATCGCAGGGTCTGCCAGCACCTTTTCCCCGGCCGCATGCAGTTTCTCGACGATCTCGCGCGGCGTCTTCGCCGGCGCGAGCACGCCGAACCAGATGTTGCTGTCGGCGTCCCTCAACCCGATCTCGACCGGCGTCGGGACGTCCGGCAGTTCGGGAACGCGTTTCGCCGTCGACACCACCAGCGCGCGGACCTGGCCCTCGCGGATGAGCGGCAGCGCGGTCGCGAGCGGACAGAAATACAAATCGATCCGCCCGCCGAGGATGTCGGCGATCACCTCCGGGCCGGCGCGATACGGCACATGCGTGGCTTCGATCCCGGCGGCATAGCGGAATTTCTCGCTCGAGATATGCACGGCGCTGCCGATGCCGACCGAGCCGAACGAGATCGAGCCGGGCTTGGCCTTGGCGTCGGCGATGAAGTCCTGGATGGTGTTCCAGGGCCGCTCCTTCGGCACGATCATCACGTTGGCGCTCGATCCGATCATGAATACGGAGGCGAGATCGCGGGTGGGGTCGAAGGTCGCGCTCGGAAAGATTGCGGGTGCGATCGTCAGCGCCGACGACTGGGCAAGAAGGCTGTAGCCGTCGGGATCGGATTTCGCGACCAGCGCCGAACCGACTACACCGCCGCCGCCGGCGCGGTTTTCGATCACGATCGATTGACCGAGCTCGACGGCGAGACGCTCGAACACCAGCCGCGGCACCACGTCGGCCGCGCTGCCCGCGCCGAATGGAATGGTCGCCTTGATCAGCCGCGTCGGCCAACCCTGAGCCTGTGCGCCGGATGCATTAACGACTGGCCAAAAGCTGAGGAATACGCAAATAACGCGAAGAGACTTGTTCATCAAAAGCTCCGTTTTATCGCCCGGAGCGCTGCAAGAACCGTTCCGTTATTCACCCGCTACTCCGTCAGCGTGAACTGCAGCAGCAGATTACGCTGGATCAGCGAGAAATTGTCATCCGAGATCATCGTCAGCACGGTGTCGCCCTCCGGGGTGACATGGGCGTCGATGCCTTCCATGTTGTCGATTTCGTTGCCGAGATCGGCCTCGAAGATCGAAGGCCCGTCGATGGCGGCACCCGGGGCGATGGAAGCAATGGCGACGCGGCGGATGCGGATGCCGATCCCGCCGAGCCAGGAGAATTTGCGTTCCAGCAGCAGCAGCCCGCCTGATGGCAGCAGCACCGCGTCGCTGATATCGAAATTCTCGGTGCGGCGGATCGAAAACGGCCCGGGCGTTTTGCCGCCGATCAGAAAGCCCAGAATATTGCCCTGCGCGTCGAGGCCGCGTTCGGAGATCGCGATCAGCGTTCCCGCCAGCGGCAGGGTCTTCGGCACCGCCACCAGCGCCTCGATGCCCTTGTTATAGGGCAGCTTGCGGGCCGCCGGCGGCAGCGGAACGATTTCGGCCACCGCCCGCGTAAAGCCCTTGGAGAAATCGAACCGCAGCAGCTGGTTGATGCGCTCGATGCCGACATAGGCGAGCTGGCCGTCGAGCGCGAGCGCCTCGGTGTCGAACCAGCCGCGCGAGGTAATCGGCTTGCCGTCGGGGCCGAGCATCGGCGACGCCTCGACGTCGTCGAGCCCGGTCATCTCACGGCCCTTGTAGAGAATACGGCCGGTGAACCAGCCGCCCTTGTCGCTGATGGCGATGAAGCGCTCACCCTTGGCGTCCAGCCGCAGGCCGGACAATCCGCCAAAACCGCGAAACCGCGAGGTCAGGATCAGCCCGCTGCGGTATTCGAGTTGGCCGAACCTCACACGCGCGCGGTCGCGGGTGTCGAAGGATTGCAGCGGCCGGGCATTGACCTCGATCGAGACCGGCGCGGTAACCGCGAATTCGTCGGACACGGCGGGCTTCGGCGGCCGCTGCACGGCCGTTTGCGCCAGCGCCGCGCCGGGCACGGCCGTCACCGAAAGTCCCGCCGCTGCATATTTCAACAGCCGGCGGCGACCTATCAGCGTGCGCATGCTCTCACGAATGCAACCGGCGCGGCCGGCGACCCGTGGTGGGTGCGGCGCCATGGGTCTCGCTGAACAGTTCGGCGAGTTTTTCGGTGATCGCGCCGCCGAGTTCCTCGGCATCGACGATGGTGACGGCGCGGCGGTAGTAGCGCGTGACATCGTGGCCGATGCCGATCGCGATCAGTTCGACCGGCGAGCGGGTCTCGATCTCCTCGATGATGTGGCGCAGGTGTCGTTCGAGGTAGTTGCCGGGGTTGACCGACAGCGTGGAATCGTCGACCGGCGCGCCGTCCGAGATCATCATCAGGATCTTGCGCTGTTCGGGACGGCCGAGCAGCCGCTTGTGCGCCCAGTCCAGCGCCTCGCCGTCGATGTTTTCCTTCAACAGACCTTCGCGCATCATCAAGCCCAAATTCTTGCGTGCACGGCGCCAGGGCGCGTCCGCCGACTTGTAGATGATGTGGCGCAAATCATTGAGCCGGCCGGGATTGGCCGGCTTGCCGGCGGCAAGCCACGCCTCCCGCGATTGCCCGCCCTTCCAGGCGCGCGTCGTGAAGCCGAGGATCTCGACCTTGACGCCGCAACGCTCCAGCGTGCGCGCGAGAATGTCGGCGCAGGTCGCCGCCACCGTGATCGGGCGACCGCGCATCGAACCGGAATTGTCCAAGAGCAGCGTCACCACCGTGTCGCGGAAGGTCGCTTCCTTCTCGTGCATGAAGGACAGCGGATGATACGGGTCGGTCACGACGCGCGACAGCCGCGCCGGATCGAGAATGCCTTCCTCGAGATCGAACTCCCAGGCGCGGTTCTGCTGCGCCATCAGGCGGCGCTGCAGCCGGTTGGCAAGCCGCGCAACGATGCCCTGCAGGTGCGCGAGCTGCTTGTCGAGATAGCTGCGCAGGCGTTCCAGCTCGTCGTGATCGCAGAGATCCTCGGCCGCGATCACCTCGTCGAATTTCGGCGCAAAGGCGTGGTATTCCGGCCCGCGCGGTTCGTTGGCGCCGCGCGAATTCGGCCGCGTCGCCTCGCCCGGCGTCTCGTCGTCGCCGAGTTCGCCGTCGTCGAACGTGTCCGACGTCGAGGCCTGCGCGCTTTCCATCGCGCTTTCAGACATTTCGTCGGTGGAGGACTGCGCCTGGTCGGCGCTCATTTCCTGCGCGGCGTCGGAATCGGGCGAGCCCTCGGCGCCGGACTGATCGTTCTCGCCGTCCTGGTTTTCGTCGTTCTCGTCGTCATCGGCGTCCGCATCGCGGTCGTCGCCGAGGTCGAGCGCGGACAAAAGATCGTGCACGAGATCGCCGAACTTGGCCTGGTCCTCGGTTACGCGGCTGAGCTGGTCGAGCCGGGCGCCGATCTTGTCTTCCAGCGCCGGGCGCCAGAGATCGACCATTTTCTTCGCGGCCGCCGGCGGCGCCAGCCCCGTCAGCCGTTCGCGCACCAGCATCGCCAGCGCATCCGACAGCGGCGCGTCGGCGCGGTCGGTGATCTCGTCATATTTGCCGCGATGAAAATGATCGTCGAGCATCGCGGTCAGGTTTTTTGCGACCCCCGCCATCCGGCGCGAACCGATCGCCTCGACGCGGGCCTGCTCCACCGCCTCGAACACGCCGCGCGCCTGCGGGTTTCCCGGCATCAGCTTGCGGTGCACCTTGGGATCGTGACAGGCGAGCTTGAGCGCGATCGAATCGGCGTGGCCGCGCACGATCGCAGCATCCCGCCTGGTCATCTTGCGGGCGGGCTCCGGCAGCCGCGCCTTACCAGGCGCAAGCCCAGGGCGTTCGGCAGCGAACGTCACGTCGAGTTCAGGCGCCTTGGCGATCGCGCGCAAACAGGAGGTCACCGCGCGCTTGAACGGCTCGGTCGGCGCTTCCTTGGATCCGGTACGGAATTTGGAGTTTGATGTGCTCATAGCGCTTTCGTGAACCAGTGCCTGGTGACGCCGCCGGGATAACCTTCGATCGAACCGAATTCCTCATAACCGCAGGCGCGGTAGAAGCCAGGCGCCTGAAAACTCATCGTATCCAGATAGGACCGCGTCGCCCCGAACTTTCTTGCCTCGTCTTCAATCGCCTTGATCAGCCGCGTCCCGTAATCCTTGCCGCGGAGTTTCTGTTCTATCCAGAAGAACTGGATAAAGAGCACCGTGGTCCAGACTTCGCCGACAATTCCCCCGACGATCTTCTCGCCTTCACGTAGTGAGATGGCGAAGCGCTTGTATTTCTGCTTCCCCATCTTCTCGGCGTTGTAGCCGAGCAGTCCGCCGAGCACCGCCTTTTTGGTTTTTCCAATGGTGCGCTCGACGGAGATTTTCGGCATGGGCCTAGCTGAGTGCCACGTTCACCGAGCTCTCGGGCAGCTCCTGATTGAAGCAGCGCTGATAGAATTCGGCGACCAGCGGCCGTTCCAGTTCGTCGCACTTGTTGAGGAAGGTGACACGGAATGCAAAGCCGATGTCGTTGAAGATGTCGGCGTTCTCGGCCCAGGTGATCACCGTACGCGGACTCATCACCGTCGAAAGGTCGCCATTGGCGAACGCATTTCGGGTGAGATCGGCAAGCCGCACCATCTTGTTGACGATGTCGCGGCCTTCCTGCGTCCGGTAGTGCTTCGCCTTGGCGAGCACGATCTCGACTTCCTTGTCGTGCGCCAGGTAGTTCAGCGTGGTGACGATCGACCAGCGGTCCATCTGGCCCTGGTTGATCTGCTGGGTGCCGTGATAGAGGCCCGACGTATCGCCGAGGCCGACCGTGTTGGCGGTCGAGAACAACCGGAATGCCGGGTGCGGCTTGATCACCTTGTTCTGGTCCAACAGCGTCAGGCGGCCGGAGACTTCCAGCACGCGCTGGATCACGAACATCACGTCGGGACGGCCGGCGTCATATTCGTCGAATACAAGCGCGATATTGTGTTGCAGCGCCCAAGGCAGGATGCCGTCGCGGAATTCAGTGACCTGCTTGCCGTCACGGACCACGATCGAGTCCTTGCCGACGAGGTCAATACGGCTGATGTGGCTGTCGAGGTTGACGCGCACGCAGGGCCAGTTCAGCCTTGCTGCGACCTGCTCGATATGGGTCGACTTGCCGGTGCCGTGATAGCCGGTGACCATGACGCGACGGTTGTGGGCGAAACCGGCGAGGATCGCGAGCGTGGTGGCGCGGTCGAACCGGTAGTCCGCATCGACGTCCGGCACATGCGGATCGACTTCCGAATAGGCGGGCACTTCGAGGTCAGTATCGATTCCAAACACCTGCCGAACCGACACCTTCATGTCGGGCAAACCGGCAGGCTCCGAAACTTTGCTCATGGCGGCGGTCGTCATCAATCCTCCGAGGTCCCGGGCTTTCCCGAAACCAGATTTGCTGAATGGCTGCGGATGGGGGCTTGGGTCAACTTAGCAGAGAGCACGGGCCGGCAGAAGCCCGCGGCGAAATGAAAGTTCCGTCGCCTTATCATCTAGATAGGCTGTGTATCAGGTTTTTGGAGGGCTGCCCTGCGAATCACGCCGCACTTTTGCCGCCCTAGGCGCCTTGCTGGCTGAAATCGGGCTTCTCTGGCACTTTCAGCCGTGGTCAGGGCTTGATAGCTCTGGCGCGTTAGCCCCTTGGCGGAAGGCATATGGTGACTTCATTCCTCGATCCCGTGATTGCATTCGTTTCCGCTCACCCGTGGCTGGCCTATCTGACATTATTTTTTGCGGCCCTGTTCGAGGCCATCCCCGTGGTGGGAGCGCTGGTGCCGGGCTCGACCATCATCCTGGCCCTAAGCGCGCTGGTGCCGGGCGGTGAACTGACACTGTGGGGCGTGCTGGCAGCGGCGATCACAGGCGCCCTGATCGGCGACGGCTCGGCGTTCTGGACCGGCCACCGCTCGCAACGCGAAATCCTCAATGCCTGGCCGATGTCGAAGTATCCCGCCGTAATGGCGCAGAGCGAGGCGTTTTTCCACCGCTGGGGGACGCTGGCGGTGTTTTTCGCGCGTTTTGTGCCGCCGATCCGCGCTTTCGTGCCGGTCACGGCTGGCGCGCTCGGGATGCGCCCCGCCCTGTTCTTCGGCGTCAATATGCCCGCGGTGTTCGCCTGGGCGGGCGCGCATGTGCTGCCGGGCGTGCTCGCGGTCTCGGCCCTGCATCAATATGCCGGCCTGCCGCACCACCAGCACGTCGGCAAGCATCTGTGGATACTGGCGGTGTTCGCGGTGGCGATCGTGACCCTCGGCGTCTGGGCGTTGCGCCGCCGCCGGATCGCAAAGGCTACCTGATCAGGCCCGACCCGGGCCGCGCCCGGGCGCCGGACCGACATAGCGCGCGCGGGGCCGGATCAGCCGGCCGTGCTGCAATTGCTCGCAGGCATGCGCGATCCACCCGACCGTCCGCGCCATGGCGAACAGCACCAGTTCATGGCCGGGTGGCAGGCCAAGCGTGTGCACCAGCACCGCCAGCGCGTAGTCGATATTGACGAACTCGCCGGTGGCTTCGGCAATGCTGTCGGGGATTTCATGGGTGAATTTGCGGTCCGCGCCGGAGCGCGCCAGCGCCGCCAGCAGCGCCCGCGCCCGTGGATCGCCGTGCTTGTAGACGCCGTGACCAAAGCCAGCAAAGCGTTCGCCGAGCGCGACACGCTCGCGGATCACGGGGGCGACCTCTCCATTGGCCAGCGTCTTCAGAAGCTGCGCCGCCAGCACGCCGGCGCCGCCGTGCTTCGGGCCCTTCAGCGCCACGAGGCCTGCGATCACGGAGTCAAAAAGATTGAGGCCGGTCGAGGCCGCGCAGCGCACGGTGAAGGTCGAGGCGTTCAGTTCGTGATCCGCGAGCAGCACCAGCGCGCGGCGGATCAGATCCGGGGCATGCTTGTTATCAGGGGCCCATACGCGCGCGATCTGCACGTGAAGCGGTTTTGCCGATGATTTCGCGTTCAGCATTGTCGCGACCACCAGCCGCACGATGCGGCCACCGACCATCGCGCGTCCGTCGGGCGCCCGCGTGAAGGCGCGCGGGTCGGCAGCGGCTGCCAGCGCCAGCACGGCTATCGCGCGATCGATCGCGTTGGCCTTGCCCGTGGCCTCGGCGACGGCGCGCATTTCATCCGACACGACGGGGCAATTGTCCTGCTCGAACGGATCGACGCCGGTGACGTCCCACAACAGCGTCGCAGTGTGTTCGAGGGTGTCGCGCTCGGCGAGATCGACGCAGTTGACGCCGCGATAGATCGCGCCGTCCTCGGTAATGGTCCCGACGGCCGAATCCAGCACCGGCAGATCGGCGTCGAAACTGCGCATGCCGCGCGGCTCGGGCGCCGGCGTGCGCCGCTCCTTCAGCGTGCGGACGTCCTCGGCCCGATAGCGGTGGCTGCGGGAATCCTCCGACGGCTCCGAGCGGATAAGCCCGCGGCTCACATAGGCATAGAGGGTCGCCTGCGAGATCGCGAGTTCGGCGGACGCCTCGCGCGCCGAGAGGTAGAGGCCGGCGGATTTTTTCATATTGATTTATATAATAAAGATTGATCAATCTGTCGAGGGGCCCGACCTTTGAAGCCGACAAAGGAGAGCCCTCATGAACATCCAGCTTTCAAAGACCCCGATCGGCCTGGACGGAATTGCCGCCGCCGAAACCGTGCTCAGCCATGTCGACGGCGAGCGCGGCGAACTGATCATCGCCGGCGAGCGGGTCGGCGATCTCGCCCGCAAGACCGGGTTTGAAGGCGTGACCGCCCGGCTATGGAGTGGCGGCACCGGCCAGCCGGTCGGCGAAGCCGCGGTTCGCGCCGCGCTCGGCGCCGGCCGCGAACGCGCCTTCGCGCGGCTGCCGGATCTGCTCGGCATCGCGCGCGGGCTCTCGATCGTCGACGGTTTTCGCGCGGCAGTGGCTGGGCTTCGCGCCGAAGCGGGCCTGACGCACGAGGCCACCATCGTCAGCGCGTTTCCGGTGATCGCCGGCGCGCTGGTGCAGCGGGTCAAGGGCGGCGATCCGGTCGCGCCCGATCCCACCGCCAGCCATGCCGCCGATACGCTGTCGATCATGCTGGGCCGCAAGCCGAACGCGCGCGAAGTGGCGGCGCTGGACGCCTATTTCGTCACCGTGTGCGACCACGGCATGAACGCTTCCACCTTCGCGACGCGGGTGGTGGCGTCGACGCAAGCCGATTTGTTCGCCGCCGTCACCGCCGGCTATTGCGCGCTGACCGGGCCGCTGCATGGCGGCGCGCCGGAGCCGGTGCTGGAAATGCTCGACGCGATCGGCTCACGCGAGCGCATCAAGCCCTGGGTCGACAGCGCGCTGGCGCGCGGCGAGCGCCTGATGGGATTTGGCCATCGCGTC
>CADEDX010000123.1 GCA_902826195.1 uncultured Bradyrhizobium sp.
TTGAGAATTTTGAGCCGGTCGGCGGTGAGCGTCCCGTTCAGCAATTTGACGTCGACATGCTCGTCCGACGTCACCATTCCCTTGTTGATATCGATATAGGCCTGCGAAAGTTTCGCCTCGTAGCCGGTCGAGGACTGCAGGAGGATGTCCTTGCGCAGGTCCAGCATCTGCTGCTTGCTGTCGAAGAATCCCGTGCGCGCATCCATCGTCACCGTGCTCTTGTCCTCCATCATGACCTTGGCGCGCAGCGTTTGAAGCTCGACATTATCGGGATTGGTCAGATCCTGGATCGCCGCCTTGGCCCACACTTCATAGGGACGCTGGTCCGTTGAGAAACCCGCAAGGTGCGGCGTTTCCATGGTGATCTTGGTGCCGGACACCACGAGATTGCTGATGTCGACGGGCAGCCTGGTCAGCCCCGAGATGCGGAATGGATTGAATACCGAGACCGCGACGATGCCGGCCATCGCCAGCAGCACGGTCGCCGGGACCGCAACCCGCAACACCCGCACCATACGGCTGTGACGGGCGGCCGCCGCGAAGCGAACCTCCATTCCCGACTCGTAGGTTGGGTTCTGTATCGAGTTCAATGCGGCTCCAAGGGGCGCCACGACGCCAGTAAGGCGTCATTCTACCCCCAATCGCAGGATTATGCAGCCCGCACACGCGCCCGGAGTACGACCTAAACGGGGCAGAAACGATTGCTCGGCCCGCTTCAATTGGTCCTGTTCACGAATGCGCGAAGATGTCCTCGGCCTCCCAGCCGCCGAGATCGAGCTTGGCCCGGATCGGCAGGAAGTCGAAGCAGGCCCGCGCCAGCTCGGTGCGGTCTTCGCGCGCCAGCATGGCATCGAGGCGTTCTCGCAGGCCATGCAGGTGCAGCACGTCGGAGGCGGCATAGGCCAGCTGCGCCTCGCTGAGGCTGGCCGATCCCCAGTCGCTTGACTGCTGCTGCTTCGACAGGTCGATGTTGAGGACCTCGCGGACCAGATCCTTCAGGCCGTGGCGGTCGGTATAGGTACGTGTCAGCCGCGACGCGATCTTGGTGCAGTAGACCGGCTGCGGCATCACGCCGAAGGCGTTGTAAAGCGCGGCGAGATCGAAGCGCGCAAAATGAAAGATCTTTGTGATGGCGGGATTGGCCAGCAGCGCCTTCAGGTTCGGCGAATCGGTATGCCCTTTCGGGATCTGGATGACATCGGCGCTGCCGTCGCCGTTCGACATCTGCACCACGCAAAGACGATCGCGATGCGGGTTGAGGCCCATGGTCTCGGTGTCGATCGCCACCGAATCCTTGTAGCGGGACAAATCGGGCAGGTCGCCGCGATGCAGGCGGATGGTCATGGAGGGAAGCCTCTGTCGGGTCGATTCGACAAAACACTAGCGCCCGCCGCCCTGGGAGGCGAGCTGAGGCCATGGCTTATAGCCCGGGAAATGGCGGCTTCGTAACAATTCCGTTGCCGGCGACCGACACCTGCCGCCCTGGCAGGCGCCGCTCAGGACACCTTCTCTTCGGACGGCTTTGGCGGCTGCAGCTCCGGACTATTGGCCCAACGATCGAGATTTTCGATCACCTGTGCATGGCTCGGCCGGCGCGGAGGGGGCGGCCCCCTCTCTTCGGACAGCTTGCGCGGCAGCTTGATGTTTTCGGTCATGGCGCTCTCCCAAGCCGGGATATGTGCCCTAACCAGCCCGCCATCAACGATTAACACATTGTTTTTACTTGTATATTTAGCTAATTTGGCGGTGCTGGCTTGCTTTATGGAACCGGCGCCGGCGACTTGCGTTGAGTAAACTACTCAATCGACTCAACGAGCCAAGACCGATGTCCGACATACGCGGTGAGCGTCTTCAGGTCATGCTGTCGCCGGAAGAGCTGACGGCGATCGACGATTTCCGCTTCAAGCACCGCATGCCGACCCGCGCCGCAGCCGTGCGCGAGCTTCTCAAGCTCGGCCTCACCGCCCACGTCGCCGACGGCAACGGGGCCAAGTCCAGCAGTTACGGCGTGTTCGGGCGCGGCCCGGACGGCCACATGGCGGCGCCCGACCAGGAGTAGTGGTCAAGAAGTTCACGGGAAATGTGGGCGGACGGCGTGCGGGGCATGACGCCGCGCTATCGCGATTCGTTCGGAGAATAAAGCGGTGGTGCCCAGGAAAGGACTCGAACCTTCACGGCCGTTAAGCCACTGGCACCTGAAGCCAGCGCGTCTACCAATTCCACCACCTGGGCGCTGGCCGGTTGATAAGGATCGGTCGCACGCTTGTCAAATGGCTTCAACGCCTCGCAAATACGCTGTACAGCGGGGTCGCGTTGGCGTATCGCGATTTCGCTAAACACCCCCGATAGCTCCCGAATTCGACGGTAGGACCTGACCATGGCATCGAACCTTGAAACGCTCGTCACGGTTTTCGGCGGATCGGGGTTTCTCGGGCGAAACGTGGTGCGGGCGCTGGCCAAGCGCGACTATCGGATCAGGGTGGCGGTGCGACGGCCGGAATTGGCCGGGCACCTGCAGCCGCTCGGCCGGGTCGGCCAGATCCATACCGTGCAGGCGAATCTGCGCTATCCGGCCTCCGTCGAGGCGGCGATGCGCGATTCGCAGGTCGCGATCAACCTGGTCGGTATCCTAACCGAGGGCGGCGCCCAGACCTTTGACGCGGTACAGGCCACAGGGGCCGAGACGATTGCCGCGACCGCCGCCGCCGCGGGCGCGCGGATGGTGCATGTGTCCGCAATCGGCGCCGACGAAAATTCGCCCTCGGCGTACGCCCGCGCCAAGGCGGCCGGCGAAAAGGCCGTGCTGGCCGCGGTGCCGACGGCCACGATCCTGCGGCCGTCGGTGGTGTTCGGCCCCGAGGATCAGTTCACCAACCGCTTTGCAGCGCTGGCCCGGATCTCGCCGTTCCTGCCGCTGGTAGGCGGCGGGGTGACGCGGATGCAGCCGGCCTATGTCGGTGACGTCGCCAACGCGGTGGCCGATGCCGTGGACGGCAAGACGAAGTCCGGCGCGACCTACGAACTCGGCGGCCCGGAAGTACTGACCATGCGCGAGATCATGGAAATCATCCTGGAGATCACCGACCGCAAGCGGGCGCTGATTTCGCTGCCGTTCGGGCTGGCGCGGCTGCAGGCGATGTTCCTGCAATTTGCGCCGGGGCCGCTGAAGCTGACGCCGGACCAGGTGGCGCTGCTGCAATCGGACAATGTGGTTTCGGATGCCGCCAAGGCCGCGGGCCTGACGTTCGAAGGACTCGGCATCACGCCGGATTCGCTGGAAGCGGTCGCCCCGCAATACCTCTGGCGCTTCCGCGCCGCCGGGCAGTTTCAGCGCAAGAACGCGTAGTTCTTGTAGGGTGGGCTGAGCAAAGCGAGCCCACCATTCGCGAGCGGATAAAAGATTGGCGGGCACGCTTCGCTTTGCGCGCCCTGCGAATTCTCGAAATTACCTTCCAAGCGCCAGCGCGATCAGGCCGACGGTGCCGACGATGACGCGCCACCACGCGAAGAACGTGAATCCGTGGCGCGTGACGTAGTTCAAGAACGTCTTCACCACGATCATCGCCGTGATGAACGACACCACGAAACCGATCGCGAGGATGCCGACATGATCGGCCGACATCTCGGCGCGGTTCTTGTAGAAATCATAGGCGAAGGCGCCGATCATGGTCGGGATCGCCAGGAAGAACGAGAACTCCGCGGCCGAGCGCTTGTCGCCGCCGAGCAGCATCGCCGCCACGATGCTGGCGCCGGAGCGCGACACGCCGGGGATCATCGCCACGCACTGCGCGACGCCGATCCACAGATACATCAGCAGCGGATAGCGGGTGGCGTCATCATGATGCGGTTCGAGATCGAGTTGATCGACCCATATCAGGATCGCACCGCCGACGATCAGCGTGAAACACACCACCCACGGATTGAAGAGCAATTCCTTGATATATTTGCCGGCGGCAAGGCCCACGACCACCGCCGGCAGAAACGCCACCAGCACGCCGATGACGAAACGCCGGTCGTCGGGATTGCTGAACATGCCGAGCGCCACGCGCCACAGCTTGAAGAAATACAGCATCACGATCGCAAGGATCGCGCCGAGCTGAATCAAGATCACGAAACTCTGCCAGAACGCGCCTTCGCCGAGGCCGAAGAAGCGTTGCGCCAGCAGCATGTGACCGGTGGAGGAAACCGGCAGGAATTCCGTGATACCCTCGATGATGCCGAGAATCACCGCTTTCACTGCATCCGACATCATAATGGGTCCATTTTGACTGCAAAAGGCGGGCTCTTCTCGCCTATTCGCCTCTCCGTCGCAATCGCAAAAAAACGCCAAACATTGGTTGCCTGATGCGCCCGCTTGGCTAGTGTCCCGATTCGCATGGCGCGGCTTGCGGGTTCCTCAGGCCGCGATTTCGATTTGAGGATTTCATGTACACGCTCTTTCACCACCCGTTCTGTCCGCATTCGCGCTTCATTCGCCTGGCGCTGGGCGAACACGGCCTCGACCTGCGGCTGGTGGAAGAACGTGCCTGGGAGCGGCGCGAAGGGTTTTTGCTGCTCAATCCCGCCGGCACCACCCCGGTGCTGATGGCGGAAGGCTTTCCGCCGATCCCCGGCGCCGGCATCATCGCCGAATATCTCGATGAGGCCCACGGCCTTGAGGCGGGCGATCGGCGGCTGTTGCCGGTCTCGATGGCCGAGCGCGTCGAGGTGCGCCGGTTGATGGCGTGGTTCAACGAAAAGTTCTTCGAGGAAGTGTCGAACCCGCTGGTGACCGAGCGCATCTACAAGCGTTTCATGGGCGAGGAAAACGGCGGCGGGTCGCCCTCTACCGACGTGATCCGCGCCGCCAAGGTCAATGTGCGCTATCATCTGGCCTATATCGGCTGGCTGTCGCAGACGCGGAATTTCCTCGCCGGCGACCGGCTGACCTACGCGGACCTCGCCGCCGCGGCGCATCTTTCGGCGATCGATTATCTGGGCGACGTGCCATGGTACGAGGACGAGGCGGCAAAGGCGTGGTACGCGCGGGTGAAATCCCGCCCGTCGTTCCGCCCGCTGCTGAGCGAATGGCTGGCGGGGGTGCCGGCGTCGCGGACCTACGTGGACCTCGACTTCTGAATTCGGAGCTCGCGCCAGCCGATCTCAAGCGCGCGCTTGCCAGCAAAGCGAAAAGC
The DNA here is from genome assembly GCA_902826195.1 of uncultured Bradyrhizobium sp. Taxonomy (GTDB): domain Bacteria; phylum Pseudomonadota; class Alphaproteobacteria; order Rhizobiales; family Xanthobacteraceae; genus Bradyrhizobium. The sequence continues at coordinate 5,175 of CADEDX010000123.1, forward strand.
CTGGGATTCGACTGCATCGGCGTGACCGCGCCCGATGCGACCGGCAAGGCCGGTGAATTTTTTCGCGCATTTCTCGACGCGGGCGGCCACGGCGACATGGACTGGCTCGCCGCCAATCCGGAACGGCGCATGGATCCGCGCGTGCTGTGGCCCGGCGTGCGCTCGATCATCATGCTCGGTGTCAATTACGGCCCCGATGAAAATCCGCTGGATATTCTTGAAGCACGCGCACTCGGCGCCATTTCGGTTTACGCCAAGGGCGATGATTATCACGACGTCATCAAGAAGCGGCTGAAGATGCTGGCCCGCTGGCTGGCGTCGGCGTCGGGCGAAGACGTGAAAGTATTCGTCGACACCGCAGCCGTGATGGAGAAGCCGCTGGCGCAGGCGGCGGGACTGGGCTGGCAGGGCAAGCATACCAATCTCGTCTCGCGCGAACTCGGCTCCTGGCTGTTTCTCGGGGCGATCTACTCGGCCGCCGACCTGCCGCGCGACGAGGCCGATCGCGATCACTGCGGCTCCTGCAATGCCTGCCAGGAGATCTGCCCGACCGCGGCCTTCCCCGCGCCCTACAAGCTCGATGCGCGCCGCTGCATTTCGTATCTCACGATCGAGAACAAGGGCCCGATCCCGCACGAATTCCGCAAAGCCATCGGCAACCGCATCTATGGCTGCGACGATTGCCTCGCGGTGTGCCCGTGGAACAAGTTTGCCCAAGCGGGCCGCGAGGCCAAGCTGGCCGCGCGCACAGAATTGCGGGCGCCGTCGCTTGCCGAACTCGTTCGGCTCGACGACGCCGCCTTCCGCGCACTGTTCACCAAATCCCCGGTCAAGCGCATCGGTCGCGACCGCTTTGTCCGCAACGTGCTGATCGCGATCGGCAATGCGGATGACGCATCGCTGGCGATGGAGGCCGAGCGATTGCTCGACGATGCAAGCCCGCTGGTGCGTGGGGCGGCGGTGTGGGCGTTGGCGCAGCTGATGGCACGGGAGAGGTTTGAGGTGCTGGCTCTGAAGGCACTTAATGCTGAGCGGGATGAAAGCGTTCGCGCGGAGTGGCGGCAGATCTCCGCTGCCTGACCCTCATCCTGAGGAGCGCGTCTTCGCGCGTCTCGAAGGTTGAAGGCCGCGATGCGACAGCAGGGAGCCTTCATGGCTCGAGACGGCGCTTGCGCGCCTCCTCACCGTGAGGGTTCTGGCTTGATTTCGCGCGGCCAAATCCGTCATGTTCCCCCGCCATGACAAATGACCAGCCCTTCTTCGCCAAGCGCGGCGACACCTTCATCCCCAATCCGGTCTGCAACGGCCCGTGGGACCCGAACTCGATGCACGGCCGCGTCGTGATCGGCCTGCTGGCCCACGCCATAGAGGAGCGTCACGGCTCCGAGGAGTTCGTGCCCGCCAGGCTGACAGTCGACATGTTCCGGCTGCCGAACATCCTGACGCCGGTGGAAGTCACGACGAACCTCATCCGCGACGGCAAGCGGATCAAGGTGGTGGAAGCTGAACTTATTTCCGGCGGCACCAGCATGGCGCGCGCCTCCTGCCAGTTATTGCGCAAGACGGAAAACGCGCCAGGCAACGTCTGGTCGCCCACGAACTGGGACGCGCCGCTGCCCGACACGATTCCGGCGCCGACCGATCCAAAGCTCGGCATGAACGGCAAATGGACGACGCGGCCGATCGTCGGCCGCATGGGCTCGTTGGGGCCGCGGCGGCTGTGGATGAGCGAAGTCCGCGAACTGGTCGAGGGCACCCCGATGTCGCCCTTCGTCCATGTCGCCACCGGCGCGGATTTTGCCAGCCCCTTCGCCAATGCCGGCGACCAGGGGCTCGGCTACATCAACAGCGACGTCACGCTGTACTTGCACCGGCTTCCGGTAACGCGGTGGATCGGCTTCGACGTGGTGAACCATCACGCGTCGGACGGCATCGCGATCGGCGAGTGCTGGCTCTATGACGAGAAGGGCCCGATCGGGACGTCGACGGTGGCCGCGCTGGCGCAGCGCAAGCCGATGACGAACGTGCCGCCGCCGTAGAGGTGAGGCGACACTCTTTCTCGTTCGTCATTCCGGGGCGTGCGCAGCACGAACAATGATGTGCAATTGCACATCTGAGAATCCATCTTTCCTCAGCGAGGCCGTCCGCTGGATTCCGGATTCATCGCTGCGCGATGCCCCGGAATGACGGAGGAGAGAATGACGGCCTTACTCATACCAAATGCCGCTTCATCTCCGGCCGCGCCTTCAGCGCCGCGCCCTGTTTTGCGACGATCTTGGCTATCCGCTCCGGCGCGAACTTGATGTCGACGAAGGCCGGCGCGGTGTTGGCGACCTCGTGATATTCCGCGATCTTGCCGTCACGCAGCCGCATGATCGCGACGCCCTCGAACATCGCGCGCGCCCCTTCGGCTTCCGGCAGCGTCGAGCGGTAGCTGAAGGTGTAGCGCGCGTACAGCGTCTCCCCGTCGCTGACGGGGTCGTGCATATCCCAGCGAAAATCGGTCGCCGTGCGATAGAACCAGTCGTCGATCAGGCCGGCGATCTTTTCGCGGCCTTCGAACGCACCGTAGAACACATCGTGATAGACGCCGTCCTCGGTGAACAACTCCGCGAACGCGTTACCGTTGCGCTGCTCGACGGCATCGCAGAAGGCGCGGAGCATGATGGATGGGCTCATGGACGTTACCTCCCCGGCTCGCGGCCGTCATTCCCCGCGAAGGCGGGGAATCCAGTATTCCAGAGACGGTGACGTAAATCGATAGGCCGCGGCGTACTGGATCGTCCGGTCAAGCCGGACGATGACACCGCAGGCGTCGGAGGAAATCACCCCATCTCCGCGACCGCCGCCATGATCCGCGCGATGTCCTGCGGGCGGGACAGGCGGTGGTCGCCGTCCTGGATCATGGTCAGCACGACGTCCTCGGCCGGCAGGCGGTGCGCGAGCGCAAAGGCGTGCTGCCAGGGCACGTCGGGGTCCTGCGCGCCCTGCAGGATGCGCACCGGGCAGCCGACCTCGATCGCGCTGCCGAGCAGCAGATGATTGCGTCCCTCCTCGATCAGCGCGCGGGTGATCGGATAGGGCGTGCCCTCGCCATACTCCGACGGCCGCATCCACACCCCCTTGGTCCGGATCTCCTCGCGAACCTCATCGGAAAAACTGTTCCACATCAGCTGCTCGGTGAAGTCGGGCGCGGGCGCGATCAGCACCAGCCCGGCCAAATCCGCCGCTTTCGCGCCCCGCTCGGCGAGGGCGCGTGTGAGCAGCAGCGCCATCCAGCCGCCCATCGACGAGCCGATCACGACCTGCGGGCCCCGGCAAAACTGCTCGAACACGGCGACGGCCTCTTCCAGCCAGCCGCCGATGGTGCCGTCGATGAAAGCGCCGCCCGATTCGCCGTGGCCGGAATAATCGAATCTAATACAGGCGCGGCCATGTTCCGCGGCCCAGGCATCCAGCGCCGCAGCCTTGGTGCCCTGCATGTCGGAGTGGAAGCCGCCGAGCCAGAACAGCCCCGGCGCACTGTTTGTGCTGCCGGGGCGGACCCGGACCGCGATCCGGCGGCGGCCATCGCCCTCCCCCACCTCGATAAAAGTCGGTTCCTGGTCGATTGTCGCTGGATTGGTCATGGGATCGCCCTCGCCGGCCGCTTTGTCTGCCTTCGCGCTGAATCGGTCAAGCTCGCCCGGCCCTTGCTTGCGCATCCGCCCGGGCGGCTATATTTGCGTGGCGTGACCGAAATGCCTCGCATTTGACGGTTTTCGGGCGCAGAACGTCAGTTCGCTTGCTGTTGTCAGCGTATTGCTTCAAACTACGGTCCTTCCTTTCACAACTTTGGAGAGTTACCCATTCGCCGTCCCAACAGAGCCCCGCCCGCTGCAACCAAAGACGGGCCGCGCACCAATGATGATATCCGCAACGCGCAGATCCAGCTGATCGATCAGACCGGCCTCAACCACGGAACGGTCGAGACCGTGGTCGCCATCAAGATGGCCCTCGACGCGGGCATGGATCTCGTCGAGATTTCGCCGAACAACAATCCTCCCGTTTGCAAGATCATGGACTACGGGAAGTTCAAGTATTCGGCACAGAAGAAAGCCGCCGAGGCACGCAAGAAGCAGAAGATCGTCGAGATCAAGGAGATCAAGCTGCGGCCGATGATCGACGATCACGACTACGACGTGAAGATGCGTGCGATGCAGCGGTTCTTCGAGGAAGGCGACAAAGTCAAGATCACCCTGCGCTACCGTGGCCGCGAGATGGCGCACCAGGAGATCGGCACCAAGCTGCTCGACAAGGTCAAGGCGGATGTTGCCGAGTTCGCCAAGGTCGAGCAGGACGCGCGTTTTGAAGGCCGCCAGGTTGTGATGGTGCTGGCGCCGCGCTGATACGAGTTACCGGAATTGGGAGCGGTCCGTCGGATGATCCGGCGGGCCGTTTTATTTTCCCGAAGCCGCAGTCAACTCCGCGAAGCCTGCCAGGTGCCGCTGCAGCGGTCGCCGGTGATAATGCCGCGCCACGAACCAGCGCCCAAGGCCCCGGCGAGTCGGCCGCCGCCACTCGCGGTCGATGCGCCGACCGAAACATTGACCGCCACCACGCCGGCACGATTGACCGTCCCCGACACCTGGCCGGCGCCCGCCGAGGAGACACGGGTGCCCATGACCATGAAGGGCACGCTGTAGCCGGAACTGCAGTTGCCCCGCGTGGTGGCGAAGACCACATTCCAGGTGCCGTCATAGGCGCCGCCGGCCCTCCTGGCCGCGGCATCGGCCCCGCCGGGCGCGGTCGCCACGGCCAGCGCTGCAAACACGGGGAGCCAGCGCAATGTGCGCCGGCCGCGGAAACCGCCAAAACAGGTCATCAATCGCTGCAAACGGGTCATTTCTTCCTGCTCCGTACCGGGAAGTAGACGTCATCACCGCTTAGGTAGCGGCACGGCATTCCCCGGTTCATCATTGCCAATTGGCCCGTCCTCTGCCATAAGCCCCACCTTCATCGCCCGGCTGATCAAGGGCTGCCGTGTCGATGTCCGTGCGGGTTATCTCGGTTTTGAGAAAACTTGAGCACTTTCAACGCTCTAACGAGCATTTCAGGCCGCAAAAGCGCCCCTCGGGCGCGTTTTTCCGTGGCCCATAGGAGAGCCAAATGCCCAAGCTGAAGACCAAGTCTGGCGCAAAAAAGCGCTTCAAGGTGACTGCTACCGGTAAAGTGATGCACGCCCAGCGCGGAAAGCGCCACGGCATGATCAAGCGGACGAAGAAGCAGATTCGTCAGCTCCGCGGTACCCGCGTGCTGTTCAAGACCGACGGCGACAACGTCAAGAAGTACTTCTTGCCGAACGCCTGATCGTTCTCGCATTCCGCTAAAGCCGGCCGCGCTCCGCGCGGCGATCCATCACCGATTAAAATTCAAGGATAGCAGTCATGTCTCGCGTCAAACGCGGTGTGACCTCTCACGCCAAGCACAAGAAAGTCTACAAGGCCGCCAAGGGTTTCCGCGGCCGCCGCAAGAACACCATCCGGGCCGCAAAGGCTGCGGTCGAGAAGGCCGGGCAATATGCCTTCCGCGACCGCAAGCGCAAGAAGCGCACCTTCCGCGCGCTCTGGATCCAGCGCATCAATGCGGCGGTTCGTCCGTTCGGCATGACCTACAGCGTGTTCATCAACGGCCTGTCGAAGTCTGGCATTACGGTGGACCGCAAGGTGCTGTCGGATCTCGCCATCACCGAGCCGGTGGCGTTCCAGGCGATCGCCGAGAAGGCCAAGGCTGCGCTCGCGGCCTGAGGCCGTTTCCCGCATCGGCCCTTCTGCGAAGTCTGTTGAAGTCGTCATGGCCGGGCCTGGCCCGGCCATCCACGTCTTCTTTCTCGCGCACGCTGTAAGACGTGAATGCCCGGGACAAGCCAGGGCATGACGGGCTAGGAGCACCGGCTAGCATCCTAGTCAAAAGGGATTGCCATGACCGACCTCGCCACCCTCGAACAAACCATCCTCACCGATATCGCAGCCGCCGGCGACGAGCCGGCCCTCGAAGCCGTGCGCGTCGCGGCGCTTGGCAAGAAGGGCTCGATCTCCGCGCTGCTCTCCACGCTCGGCAAGATGTCGCCGGACGAACGCAAGACGGAAGGCGCAAGGATCAACCTCGCCAAGGACAAGGTGACGCAAGCGCTCGCCGCGCGCCGCGATATCCTGAAGTCGGCGGCGCTTGACGCGCGCCTTGCCTCCGAGACCATCGACGTCACGCTGCCGTTGCGCGATGCGCCCGCCGAGACCGGCCGCATTCATCCGCTGAGCCAGGTGTTGGAAGAGGTCAGCACGATCTTCGCCGACATGGGATTTGCGATCGCCGAAGGTCCCGATATCGAGACCGACGACTACAACTTCACCAAACTGAATTTTCCCGAAGGCCATCCGGCCCGCGAGATGCATGACACGTTCTTCTTCAACCCGAAGCAGGACGGTTCGCGCATGCTGCTGCGCACGCACACGTCGCCGGTGCAGGTGCGCACCATGCTGAGCCAGAAGCCGCCGATCCGCGTGATCTGCCCGGGCCGCACCTATCGCATCGATTCCGACGCGACCCATACGCCGCAGTTCCACCAGGTCGAGGGCCTCGTCATCGACAAGGGCTCGCATCTCGGCCATCTGAAATGGATCTTGCACGAGTTCTGCAAGGCGTTCTTCGAGGTCGACCACATCAACATGCGGTTCCGGCCGTCGTTCTTCCCGTTCACCGAACCCTCGCTTGAAGTCGACATCCAGTGCCGACGCGACAAGGGCGAGATCCGCTTTGGCGAAGGCGAGGACTGGCTGGAGATCCTCGGCTGCGGCATGGTGCATCCGAACGTGCTGCGCGCCTGCGACATCGACCCCGACATCTACCAGGGCTTTGCCTGGGGCATGGGGCTCGACCGCATCGCGATGCTGAAATACGGCATTGCTGATCTCCGGCAGTTGTTCGACAGCGACGTGCGCTGGCTCAACCATTACGGCTTCAAGCCGCTCGAGGTGCCGACGCTCGCGGGGGGCTTGAGCACGTGATCTCGGTCCCTGAAAAATATCAGGGTTTGCGATCCTTCGCGTTCGGCGACGGGCCGGCGCTGGCCGACAAATTGCTCGACCTCGTGATCAGTGGCGAGAAGACCGCGACCTGCTCTACCGAAGACGAACCGAACACGTCGACGCCGGGCGAGCGCTGGATCGTGCTTGACGGACGTGGTGAGGCACGATGCGTGATCGAAACGATCGAAGTTACCTACCGCCGCTTTGCCGAGGTCGACGCCGCCTTTGCCTATGAAGAAGGCGAGGGCGACCGCAGCCTCGCCTATTGGCGCGAGGCGCACCGCAAGTATTTCGGACGGCTTGGCCGATTCAGCGAAGATATGATGCTGATGTGCGAACGGTTTCGCCTGGTTGAAGTTTTCGCCGATCAAAGAGTAGCCCCATGAAATTCACGCTGTCCTGGCTGAAGGAACATCTCGACACCGACGAGCCGTTGGAAAAGCTTGCCGACAAGCTGACCATGATCGGCCTCGAGGTCGAGAACATCGAGGACAAGGCGAAGGCGCTAGCGCCGTTTTCGATCGCGCGGGTGATTTCCGCCGAGCAGCATCCGAATGCGGATCGGTTGCGGGTGTGTATGGTCGATACGGGTGACGGAGCTGCGCCGGTGCAGGTGGTGTGCGGCGCACCGAATGCGCGCGCCGGCCTCGTCAGCGTGTTCTCGCCGCCCGGCACCTTCATCCCCGGCAAGAACATCACGCTCGGCGTCGGCACGATCAGAGGCGTCGAGAGCCGCGGCATGCTGTGCTCGGCGGCCGAGCTGCAGATTTCCGAAGACCACGACGGCATCATGGAGTTGCCGGCCGATGCGCCCATCGGCAAGGGCTATGCCGAATGGGCCAGCCTCGGCGACCCAATGCTCGAAATCAACCTGACGCCGAACCGCCAGGACTGCACCGGCGTGCACGGCATCGCGCGCGATCTGTCCGCCGCCGACATGGGCAAGTTCAAGGACCCCGCCATCAAGCCGATCAAGGGCGAATTCCCCTGCCCGGTGAAGGTGACGGTGGAAGACGCCACGCTATGCCCGGGCTTTGCGCTGCGGCTGGTGCGCGGCGTCAAGAACGGTCCCTCCCCGGAATGGCTGCAGAAGCGGCTGACCTCGATCGGATTGCGCCCAATCAATGCGCTGGTCGACATCACCAACTTCATGACCTACGACCGCGCGCGGCCGCTGCACGTGTTTGACGCCAGCAAGGTGAAGGGAAATCTCACTGTTCGCCGCGCCAAAGACGGCGAGAGCCTGCTGGCGCTCGGCGGCCGCACCTACACGCTCGACGGCAACGTCTGCGTGATCGCGGATGAGCACGGCGTCGAATCGCTCGCCGGCATCATGGGCGGCGAGACGTCCGGCTGCGACGAGAACACGACGGACGTGCTGATCGAATCGGCGCTGTGGAACGAGATCAACATCGCGCAGACCGGCCGCAAACTCGGCATCAATTCGGATGCCCGCTATCGGTTCGAGCGCGGCGTCGATCCGGCCTTCATGGTTCCGGGACTCGAACTCGCCACCAAACTGGTGATGGAATTGTGCGGCGGCACGCCGTCGGAGAACGTGGTTGTCGGTAACGCCTTCGGCGAGGACCGCGTCATCGATTTCCCGCTGAGCGAGGTCAAACGTCTGGCCGGGATCGAAGTGCCGCTGGCCGAAATGCGGCGCATCCTCAGCCATCTCGGCTTCATCGTCGCCGGCAGCGGCGCGGTGGTGAAGGTTGCGGTTCCCTCGTGGCGCACCGACGTGCACGGCAAGGCCGACATCGTCGAGGAAGTCGTGCTCATTGTCGGCGTCGACAAGGTGCCGATGACGCCGTT
>CADEDX010000124.1:0-11024 GCA_902826195.1 uncultured Bradyrhizobium sp.
CGGCACGGACCAGCGTTCGATGTCCTAACGCTGGATGCGGGCGAATTCCTCAGGCGAGGTGCCGGTCGGCTTCAGTCCGAACTGCGCGATGCGCGCCTTGACGTCCTCGGCCTGGACAATTCCTGCGATTGCGCCGCTCAGTTTCGACACCGTCGCGCCCGGCGTGCCGGCGGGCGCGAAGAAACCCCACCAGCCGCGGCCTTCGATATCGTATCCGCTTTCCCGGAAGGTCGGGATATCAGGCAGGAACGCCGAGCGCTGCGCGCCGGAGGTTGCCAGGACGCGTATCCGGCCGGCCTTGTGCAATTCCGCCAGTTCATTGGTGGACAGGAACACGATCGGAATCTGGCCGCCCATGAGGTCGGTCAAGGCAACCACGCCGCCCTTGTAGGCGATATGTTGCAGCGGCACGCCGGCAGCGTTCGCGAACATCAATCCTAAGAAATGCGGAAGCGTGCCCGCGCCGGGCGTGGCGAAATTCGCCTTGCCCGGGTTCGCCTTCAGCCAGGCGACGAGTTCCGAAAGGTTGCCGGCGGGAATTTTCGGATCGATGGAGATGCCGAATTCGAATGTGGCAACCTGCGAGACCGGCGTGAAATCCTTGACCGGATCGTACTCGAGCGCGGGATAGACGCTTTGATACACCGCCATCGGTGCGATCGGCGTGACCAGCAGCGTGTTGCCGTCCGGTTCCGATGTCTTGACCGCCTGCACGCCGAGACGGCCCGCAGCCCCCGCACGTGGCTCGACGATCACGGGGCGTTCCAGCGCCGTGCCCAGCCGGTCGGCGATCAGGCGGCTCAGGGCGTCGCCGGAGCCGCCGCCGGGAAACGGATAGATGATGCGAAGCGGCGGAGTGCGCGTCTGGGCCGCGAGAGGGGGTGCAAGCGTCAGCGTGGCAAGGCCGGCAATCGCGACGACAATCCGGGTGAGCCGCATGTTGACCTCCTGTTCGGATGCGGGTCCACCTTCGCCGGTTTTGGGCTATACTAGGAAGCTTGATTTTCGAATATGGATATCAGGAAACCAGATAGGGGGCCGGGATGGAGGATCTGCGCCTGCGGCGGCTGAAGCTCCGTGACTTACACATTCTCGACACCGTCGCCGAAGCGGGGAGCATGGCGAAGGCGGCGCCACGGCTCGGCATGTCGCAACCGGCCGTGTCCCGTGTCGTTGCCGAAATGGAGCGTCTGCTCGGCGTGCCTCTGTTCGACCGGACTTCGACCGGCGTGGAGCTGACGAGATTTGGCCGGGCGTTGCGCCGCCGCACCATTTCCGTGACCGACGAGCTCAAGCAGGGATTGGGCGAGCTGACGTCGCTCGCCGATCCGACGCAGGGCGAAATCGTTATAGGCACGACGGAACCCATGACGGCGCTGACGGCCTCGATCATCCAGAATATTTCGGAGGCCTATCCGAAGATCAGTTTCGTCATCAGTGCGGACGATACGCTGGGGCTGCACGAAAGGTTGCGTCAACGCGCGATCGACATCGCCGTGACCCGAATGGCGGCAGATTTCGACCGCTACGAGGATCTTGCGGGCGAGGCGTTGTTTGAGGACGAACTCGCCGTGATCGCAGGGAAACACAATCCGCTCGTGCGCCGCAGGAACATCACGCTGCAAAGTCTGATGAACGAACGATGGCTGTTGGGCAAACCGGTAACTTCTTTTTTGCGTCCATTCATCGAGGAAGCCTTTCGCGCGGAAGGGTTGAGCGTGCCGGCGGCGACGGTGACGTGCGGCTCTTATGCGATGCAGGTCAATATGCTTGCCGCCGGTCCTTTCCTGACGATACTTCCCAGGGCCACACTGCGCTATCCAGCACCCCACCCGACACTAGTTCCGCTTCGCGTGCGAATGCCGACGACGCGCCGGCCGGTCGGGCTGGTGCGGCTCAAGCACCGCCATGTGAGTCCGACCGTCGGTCTGTTCTGCCGCGTGGCGCGTGAGGCGGCTGCAAAAATGCGGGGGCGCGCTCCGACATGAATGGTCATCGAGGGCCTGCTTCAACCTCGATCAATTCGCGCCATCATTCCGCGGCTGGTTGCCGATGGTTCGGTCGGCGTTCAAGACACCCGCCGAGGCATTCTCTGAACTCAAATCAACCGTTGCGCTTCAAACGTGAATCCATCCCCCTTCCGGTGAGTGCAGTCGTATTGCCGATCCTTGCCAGCGTATCAGCGATGGGCCTTGACGGCCGGACGACGCAGACAGTCAGTTACGCATCGGCGATCGGCCTGGCAGTCGTGGTCGTAGGCCTTCTGCTTCTTCTGCTTAATCGACTTCAATGGTCCGATGGCAGACGAGACGCCGTTGCGAATGCATTGGCGATCATTATCGGTATTCCGGTTTGTATGGGAGCCGCTTACTATCGGGCCAGAGGCATGTTCTAAGAGGCGTGTTCCAGCTGTCCCATGCCGGTGGCCATGGTTACTTAAGCCGCCGCCCTCGGGCAACTAAGTGCACCCGGTTTTCTTAACCGGCTCGACCAGCTCTCACCGCGCGCCCGCTTCCACCTCGAACGTCTTGCGCAACACCTCCGCTCCATCCCGCGTCACGGTGTAGGTCGCAACATAGCGCCCCGCCGGCCATGCCGCTTCGGTGCGCTTCTTTCCGGCGAGCACGAGAAACTGCGCCTTGTCGCGATCGAGCGCGGGAAGGGCGTTGGTTGGCATGGAAGTGTCGCCGGGACCTTGCACGGCGAGCGTTTGCTGGTCGCCGGCCTGCAGGCCGATCGCCCTGACATAGGCGACGAGCGCGTCTGCATCCTGTGTAACGGCATGCTTCTCGATTTCACCGGATTCAATCAACTCCATCGTCGGAGCGATTCCGGCAAAACCGAAATCAATGATCTCGCGTGGCCGGTATTGCATCTGCTCGCCGAGCGAAGCGGCCCACAGCGAGCGGCCTGCGCCGCAGGCCTTCTCAGGCGCGCCGAAGGCAAAGGGGTCGACGGCCTTGCCGCGATACCGCACCGTGAAGTGAAGATGGAAGAATTCGGTATCGCCTGACAGTCCGACCAGGCCGATCGGCTGACCGGTCTTGATTTGATCGCCAGGCTTGACCCGGATGCTGCTCTTGGCCAGGTGGCAATATTGGGTGCTCCAGCCGTCCGCATGCTCGATGATCACGCCGTTGCCGCATTCCTTGCCGGCGATCGCGGCCTTTCCCGCGATCCTGGTCGAAACGTCTTCCATGTCGTTTCGCCCGCCGGTCACGCGTCCTGGCGCCGCGGCGAGAACCTCAACGCCCCGTTTCTGGATTTCCTGGTTGCGAATCCGGATGTCTGTGCCGTCGTGACTGTTATAGCTGCGCGCGCCGCCGCGGTAGTCGCGGACCTTGTCCGAGGCGTCGTGATCGACATAGTTCTGGAAGAAGCAGCTCACGCCTGGCTGGCACTTGATCGGGAGCGCGAGCGCGATGGCTTCATCCGCCTTGGCGTCGGTTGCAGCGCCGAGGCATAGCGAAATCAGGGCGAGGCGCGTCAGGGGTAGTCCCCGCTTCGCGGAATGTGTCGAATGCGTGGTGTCGGCGTTCGCAGTCATCCACTTAAACTAGCGGGTCGTGATGACTTTCGCGAGGCGAAGATCGGCATCTGACGCCTGTGAAATGCCCATCGCGCGTTGCAGGTCGCCGATCGCACGAAAGAAGCTGCCGGGCGAGGTGGTCTCGGGATCGATCAGGCGGTGCAGCCGAAAGCCGTCTTCGAGCGCCAGCACCAGCGCGCCGGCCCAGGACGGATCGAGGATGGTCTGCCGACCGCTGTTTTTCGCCGTGGTCTCGATGATGTCGGCGACCAGCTTTCTGCGGGCGCGCAGCCGCTCGGCGAGTTCGGGCCGGCGTTTCTCGGCGCGCGCCACGAACAGGATCATCTCCATGTGCAGCAACGGCGAGCGGCCGAGCGGATCCTGCTGGCTGCGGCCCATCGTCTTCAGCGCCTCGATGAAGTCTGCGAGGTTTTTGTGCCGCTCGAGGAGGTCGCGGATACGTGCGATCGATTGCTCGACGTGATCCTCGAGCATGGCGATGATCAGTTCGTCCTTGCTCTTGAAGTTCGAATAGAAGGCGCCGCGCGTAAAACCTGCCGCCGCTGCGATCGCCTCGATGCTGGCGCCGCCGATGCCCTGTTCCTCGAACACGCGCGCCGCCGCCTCGAAAAGCTTTTCGCGGGTGTCGTCACGGGTCGGCCTGGTTCGCAGTCTTGACATCCGGCCAGTTTAGGCGAGAATGCAACTCAATACAACAATGTATCGAATTTCATCGATCGGCCGGGAGAAAACGCGCTGAACCGCGCGCAGCCTGTAACCAGTTGAGGTCACCATGAACGAGCATGTTCAGACTGCCGCCAGCGCGCCGTTGTTCAATCCGCTGTCCCCGGAATTCATCCGCGACCCCTATCCGCATTACGAGCGGATGCGCAGCACCGATCCGGTGCACCTGACGCCGCTCGGCATGTTTGTCGCCAGCCGGCACGCCGAGGTCAGCCTCGTGATGCGCGACAAGCGTTTCGGCAAGGATTACGTCGAGCGCACCATCCGCCGCTACGGCCCGAAGATCATGGACGAGCCGGTGTTCCGCAGCATGAGCCACTGGATGCTGCAGCAGGATCCGCCGGACCACACCCGCCTCCGCGGACTGGTGGTGAAGGCCTTCACCGCGCGCCGGGTCGAGGACATGCGCCCGCGCATCCAGCAGATCGTCGACGAGACGCTCGACCGCATCATTCCGCAAGGCAGGATGGACCTGATCGAGGATTTTGCCTTCCGCCTGCCGGTCACCATCATCTGCGACATGCTGGGAATCCCCGAGGAGCATCGCGAGGCCTTCTATGCCAGTTCGCGCGACGGCGGCCGCCTGCTCGATCCGGTGCCGCTCACGCCGGAGGAGATCCAGAAAGGCAATGCCGGCAACGCGATGGCGGCGATGTATTTCCAGCAGCTGTTCGAGCTCCGGCGCAAGAACCCGGGCGACGACCTCACCACCCAGCTGGTGCAGGCCGAGGAGGACGGCTCCAAGCTCACCAACGAAGAATTGACCGCCAATATCATCCTGCTGTTCGGCGCCGGTCACGAAACCACGGTGAACCTGATCGGCAACGGCCTGCTGGCGCTCCACCGCAATCTCGACCAGCTAGCGCTGCTCAAGGCCAGACCGGAGCTCACCACCAACGCCGTCGAGGAGTTCCTGCGCTATGATTCGTCCGTGCAACTGACCGGCCGGGTAGCGCTGGAAGACATCGACGACCTCGGCGGCAAGCGCATTCCCAAGGGCGAGAGCGTGCTGTGCCTGCTCGGCTCCGCCAACCACGACGAGGCGGTTTATCCCGACCACCCGGAACGGCTGGACATCACCCGGCCCAATGTACGCCCGCTATCCTTCGGCGGCGGCATCCATCATTGCCTCGGCGCCCAGCTGGCGCGGATCGAGGCCGAGGTCGCAATCGCGACCCTGTTGCGGCGGCTCCCGGACCTGCGGCTGGACGACGCCGTCAATCCGGAATGGCGGCCTACCTTCGTGCTGCGCGGCCTGAAGCGCCTGCCGGCGAGCTGGTAGCAGGTCTCGTACTTTACTGGCGCGCGGCGGTGTTAACCCCGGGCTCCGATGAACGGAGCCGGGTGGGGGACGCCTGTCAGTATGCCGCTGTGACTTCGCCGTACTTCTCTCTATATTCCGGATAGCTCCGGGGCCGGGTTCGGCGTGGCGCGGCTCGCGCGCCGGGGCGGTTCAAGGGGAGATACCGTGCAGACGACGCTGCTCGGCCTGGCCATCGCCTTCATCATTGCGCTGATCGCCGCACTTGTCGGGCCGTATTTCATTGACTGGAACAAGTTCCGGCCGCAATTCGAGGCCGAGGCGACCCGGATCATTGGAACGCCTGTGCGGGTCGGCGGCAAGCTCGACGCCCGGTTGTTGCCGGCGCCGTCGTTGCAACTGCACTCGGTCGCGGTCGGCGGCGCCAACGATCTCGGCAAGGTTCGCGCCGACAAGCTCGACGTCGAATTCAGCCTGGGTTCGCTGATGCGCGGCGAGGTGCGCGCCACCGAACTGACCATCAACGGCCTGTCGCTCGATCTCGGGCTCGATGCGAGGGGGCGGATCGATTGGCCGGCATCCACCGGGACGGTCAACCTGGCCTCGCTGGCGATCGACCGGCTCAATCTGACCGGCCGCATCGCCCTGCACGACGCCGCCAGTCGCTCGACGCTCGAACTCAACGATATCGCCTTCAGCGGCGACGTGCGTTCGCTGGCCGGTTCGGTCCGCGGCGACGGCAACTTCATGCTCAAGGGCGCGCGCTACCCGTTCCGCATCTCCTCGGGGCAGGGGCCGGACGGCAACGGCACCCGCGTCCATCTCAACATCGACCCGGGCGACCGCGCGCTGCTGGCGGATCTCGACGGCGTGCTGAACTTCGATTCGCGCAGCCCGCGCTTCGAAGGCGCGCTGACGCTGGTCGCCCCGCCCGGCCAGAAAGGCAGGGGCAACGATCCGCCGTGGCGGATCGCGACAAAAATCAAGGCCGATTACACGTCGGCGCGGCTCGACCAGATCGAGACGAGCTTTGGCCCCGAGGAGCGGGCGCTGAAACTTTCGGGCAGCGGCGACATCAAGTTTGGTGCGGCGCCGCTGTTGCGCGCGGGGCTGTCGGCGCGCCAGCTCGATGCCGACAGGTTCTTTGCCAAGGACAATGCCGCCGAGCCGGTTCGCGCGCTGCCGGCGTTGCAGGCGCTCGCCACGCTCGTGCCGCATCTGCCGGTACCGGTGCAGGTCGAGCTGGCATCCGAGCAGGTCATGCTGGGCGGGCGCCCGCTGCAGGATATTTCCGCCGAGGTGCATGGCGACGACAAATCCTGGAGCCTGCGACGACTGGAGTTTCGCGCCCCTGGCGCAACCAGGGTGTCGCTAAGCGATGCCGGTGCGAAGAACCTGGCGCCGGATCGCTTCAAGGTCGCGCTCAGCGTCGAATCGTCCGATCCAGAAGCGCTGCTGACCTGGCTGCAGGGCCGCGGAGACACCGCCTATCGCAGCCAGAAGACGCTTCGGCTGCGGGGCGACGTGACGGTGGCGCCGGAAGGCTTTGCCCTCGACGCCATGAAGGCCGACATCGAAGGCGGCACGGTCGAGGGGCGGGTGCTGGTATCGTACAAGCAGGTCGATCACGGCTCCCGCGTCGAGGCGGATTTGAAGGCGGAACGCCTCGACCTCGATGCCGCCACGGCTTTTCTGAAGTCGCTGGCGGGGCCGCAAGGCGATTGGCCGGATGAGGGCAAGCTGTCGCTCGATGTCGGCCGCGCCTTCTCTGCCGGACAGGAACTTGCTCCGCTGCTGGCCCGGCTGGCCTACTCGCCCGCCAAATTGACGCTCGAGCAGTTGAAGATCGGCCAGATCGAAAACGTGACGCTGGACGGCGCGGGCAATTTCGATCGCATCAACGCCACCGGGTGGTTCGCGCTCAATTCAGGCGCCGCCTCGCTCGACCGCCTGACCAGCCTGATCGTCCCCTTGTCGCCGGCGCTGGCCGCGCGGATCAATGCGATGGGGACGAGCCAGGGAACGAGCCAAGCGACAAGCCAAGGCCCGGCGCGGCTGAAGTTGGCGGCCGATCTCGCTGCGATTGCCGGGCAGCCCGATCGCATCCAGGCGCGCGCCACCGTCGATCTCGACTCCGGGCCGCTCAAAGGCGTCGCCACCATCACTGCACGGCCGGCCGTTGCGGCCATTCAGGCCTTCGATCTGTCCGCGCTCCGCAACAGCGACGTCGCGGTCGAGTCCAAAATGTCGTCCGAGCAGGGCCGGGCGCTGCTCGTCCTGCTCGGCCTCGATCGCATCATGGCGGCGGGCGACGGCCCGGCGCAATTCGAGGGCAGCGCGACGGGCGGATGGGGCAGTCCGTTGCGGCTGAAGGCAAAGCTCTCGGGGACGGCACTGGCGGCCGAGGTGGAAGGCTCCGCCGAACCATGGGCACAGGAAGCCAAGGCAAACCTCTCGCTGAAAGTGCGCGGCGCCGATTTCGGGCCGCTGCTCGATCTCAAACCGACCGATGCGCTGGCGCAGAACATCAGCCTGACGTCGCGCGTGCAGCTCGCCGGCAGCAAACTGACCTTCGACGATCTCGACAGCAGTTTTGGCGGGTCGCGCCTGCGCGGCACCGTGGCGGTAACGCTCGGCGAGGAGAAGGAGATCGACGGCGAGATCGGCGTCGAGCAGTTTGCGCTGGCGCCGGCTTTTGCGCTCGCGCTCGGTGCCGCCGGCCATGAGGCGGGAGAGCCGCTCGGCACCGGGCTGGCGAAAGGCTGGCGCGGCAGGATCGCGTTCCAGGCGTTGCGCGGCCAGCTTCCGGGCGGCAGCGAATTGCAGCCGGTGAGCGGCGTCGTCAAGAGCGACGGCCAGTCGCTCAGTTTCGATGGCATCAAGGGCATCATCGGCGGCGGCGAGGTCACCGCCAGTCTGGATGCGAAGCAGAACGCGAACGGCATCGCGTTAACCGCGAGTGTGCAGCTCGCCGGTGTCGACGGCACCGCGCTGCGCTATCGCAATCTGGCGATGCCCGTCGGGCGCGCGTCGATGCAGATGACGTTGACGAGCCAGGGCCGCAGCGCCGCGGCGCTGGCGGGCGCGCTGTCCGGCAGCGGAACGCTGACGCTGGAGGCGGCGAAGATCGCGGGGCTCGATCCGCGCGCCTTCGAAGTCGCGGTGCGCGCCCACGACAGCGGGCAGGCCAAGGACGATGTCCGCCTGAAGCAGATCGTCGAGGCCGCCTTGCCGGCCGGCGCGCTCGTGATTCCGTCCGCGCAAATTCCGTTCACGATCAGGGACGGACGGCTTCGCGTCGGGGCCACCGCGCTGGACGGCAGTGGCGTGCGGGCCACCGTCTCCGGCGGCTACGACATCACCGCCGATCAGGCCGACATCCGCGCCGCACTTTCACTGACGATGACCACCGGGCGCCCCGAGATCCTGCTGCTCGCCGTCGGCACGCCGGATGCGCTGAACCGCAGCGTCGACATCGCGCCTCTGTCGTCGTGGCTGGCGGTGCGCGCGATCGATCACGAAACCAAAAGGCTCGATGCGATCGAACGCGGCGAGCCGCCGCCGCCGGCGCCGGCGCCGATCGTGCTGCCGCCGGAGGGCGTGAGCCCGCTTCCGGAAGCCGCCGTGCCGGCCGCACCGCCGAAGAAGGGCGGCCGCGATCCGCAGCGGCCTCCGGCGAAGAAGGCGGCGTCGCCGCGCCCGCCGGTCGCCCCGGCCGTCAACGCGCCGCCGGCGCCCGCCGCGGGCCAGACGCAAGTGGCGCCGTTGCCGCCCCCGATCGAGGTGCGTCCGGCGCCGGGCTCCGTGAGGCCAAAACCGCGTCCGCCGCTGGCGCTGACGCCGCAGGTCGCCAATCCGCCGCCGCGCTCGAATTAGCACTATATTACAGTGAATTAGATCGGGGCGAGGAGGGCCCGGTCCTCCTTTGCATGGGGTTGTTTTCGATGTTTTGTGTGTTGGGTGCCCATACCAGCTCAACTTGGGCTGGATCCGATCTGTCGAAACATTAACTCACCCGCCAGCGTCCGGTAATGGCCGTCTTGTCAATGATGCGGCCGACCATCAGAGCGCGAGGTTTGGCCGTGGGCCGTGCGTTGGAGTACAACCTGACGACGCTGCGCGTTTCGCGAGCCTATGTCAGCCTGCTGTCCCGCCCCGAAGGCGAGGCGGCGGCGATTTCGCTGGCGTGGATCGGCGACTATGAAATTCGCATGCACGCGGCGCCGCCGACCGGTGCGGTGAAGCAGCCGCTTTTCATCGTCGACATCTTCGACCACGACGCGCAGCTCTGCATCGACAGCCGGGCCTGCTACGCGGTTGCGGAGGGCGCCGCTGCGTTCGACGAATTTTTGCGCATGCACGACAAGCCTCCCGTTTGATGTCCGCGCGCTACAGCGCGATCTCCCGTTCGATCCCGATCGTTCGCAAGAACGTTTCGTCGTGGCTGATCACGATCAGCGCGCCGTCGAACCCTTTCAGCGCGTCTTCCATCTCCTCGATGGACGCTAGATCGAGATGGTTGGTCGGCTCGTCCAGCAGCAAGAGGAACGGCGGCTGGGAACGCGCGAACACGCAAGCCAGGCCCGCGCGCAGCCGCTCGCCGCCAGAGAGCGTGGCCGCGATCTGCAAGGCCGCACGGTTACGGAATGCAAACCGTGCCAGCGCCGCATGCGCCTCGTTGGCCGACAGTTCTGGATTCAGCCGGCGCAGATTATCGAGAACGTTTTCCTCGGGATTGAGCAGGCCGATATGCTGATCGAGGACGGCGACGCGGTCAGTGAGGCGGTTGATCTCGCCGCTTGAAGGTTTCAGTTCGCCGGTGAGCAGTCGGAACAGCGTGGTCTTACC
Source organism: uncultured Bradyrhizobium sp. (assembly GCA_902826195.1). Taxonomy (GTDB): domain Bacteria; phylum Pseudomonadota; class Alphaproteobacteria; order Rhizobiales; family Xanthobacteraceae; genus Bradyrhizobium. Next base: position 10,383 of record CADEDX010000124.1, read on the forward strand.
CGAACCGTTGGCGCCGCGGATCGCGATCCGCTCGGGTCCGCGCACTTCGAACGACAGCGGTCCGAACAGGCGGCGCCCGCCAAAAGCCATCGTCACGTCCTTCAACGCGATTAGCTCGCGACCATCCGGCAGACCGCTGTGCGGCAGGTCGATCGAGAGCGGTGTCAGGATCTCGACCTGCGCCCGCGCCAGTTCCAGCGCCTCGGCGCGTTCGCCGAGCAGGCGACCGGCAAGCTGGCTTTCCCGCGCGGCGCTGTTTTCCGCGCGCTCCTTCTGGCGGTCCATGAACATCTTGTCCTCGATGCCCTTGGCGCGCCAGGCGCGGCCGGCCTTGTCGCGGCGCGCCTTTTTTTCCCGCGCCTTTTGCAGCGTGCGCTCGGTATTGCGCAGCGCGTCCGAGGCACGGTCGAGTTCGCCGGCGGCGCGGGCGCGGGCCGCCTCGCGCGCCTCGGCGAAGGCCGGCCAGGCCCCGCCGAAGATGGTGATGCCGACCGGCGTCAGTTCGACGATGCGGTCGACCCTTTCCAGTAGTGCGCGGTCGTGGCTGGCGACGAGGACGCCACCCTGCCAGCGCTCCAGCAACTGCGCCACGGCGAGCCGGCCATCGCTGTCGAGATTGTTGGTGGGTTCATCCAGCAGCAA
>CADEDX010000124.1:11124-14025 GCA_902826195.1 uncultured Bradyrhizobium sp.
TTGCGGCCGACCAGGCCGGTACGCTCGCGCCCCAGCGCAAGCGTCAGTGCATCGAACAGCGGGCGTCCGTCAGGTGTGGCGAGGGAGATAGAATCCAGAACGAGAAACGCGGGCACGGAGAAGTTCCGACAATGGACTGAGATCGCGGGGCGCTGTCAGCTTTGCGATGTCCATCTCTCTCTCCAGGCTCTCTCGGTGGTTTCGTCGGGCTCCAGCGGCCGCGTGGGCGGGGAACTCCGATCCGTCATGATTAGATATGGGTTGCGATCATTCGTCCAGCCTGCCGCCGGGCGCCCTGTTTCGGCCTTGTCGGTGGGAATACTGGCTCCCCGGCGGGGTCTGTACGCTGGGCTGGACCATGGATTGGCTCGGACAAGGAAAACCGGAGGTTCGCATGTCGAGATCGGCAATCAAGCTCGCAACACTGGCGCTGTTTTCGGTGGCGCTGATCGCGTCGCCGGCATCCGGCCCGGCCTTTGCTGCGGGAGGCGGCGGCGATCCGCCTTCGGCCAATCCGCCACCGCCGCCTGACAAATCCAAGTCGAGTTCGAAACCCAAGAAGAAATCCACCAAACAGTCCAGCGCCGACGATGCCGCCTTCCGCGAAGGATATCGCGCTGCGCACGCGACCATCTATGAGCGCAACGACTATGCGGGCGCCATCGCGCAGCTCAAGGCGCTCGGCTTCGACGACAATGCCGGCGTCGCCAATCTGATCGGCTATTCCTACCGCAAGCTCGGCGATTACAAGCTGTCGCAAGCCTGGTACGAGCGCGCGCTGAAGGCCGACCCGAACCACGTGCTGACCTGGCAGTATTACGGCCTGTGGCAGATCGAGCAGGGTAATCGCGACCAGGCGTCGTACCATCTCAACCGCATCGCGGCGATCTGCGGCACGGGCTGCGAGGAGTATCGTTCGCTGGCTGCGGCGCTGGAGAAACCGCCGGGCACCGGCCTGGTTTACTGAGCGGCGCCAGCGAGCAGACGCGCGGCGCGCATCGAAATTGAACGCTGAAGCTTCGGTTCTGATTCAATCAGAACCGAACGTGCCTTACGCCTGCGGTCGTGGTGCTTCCTGCACGACGGCCGCCGGCGGGATGGCGCGGTTGCGGAAATAGTCGAGGACGAAGAGACGGATCGCCGAGGACAGGTTGCCCTGCTGGCGGTTGCCGTCGATCTCACCGACCAGTTCCGACAAGGTCATGTTCCGCAGTCCGGAAATTTCCTTCATGCCGTTCCAGAAGGCCTCTTCTAGGCTGACGCTGGTCTTGTGGCCGGCGACGACGATCGAGCGTTTGACGACGGGTGATTTCATGATGCGCCTCCGTCATCGAGTTTGTGTTGGTCGAGGAAATTGCCGGCGTGTTCCTTGCGCCGTTCATCCTGCGCGCGTTCCGCCTTGGTGCGGCCAAAGCGTGCCCGGTTGGTCTCGGCCTGCTTCGCCGATTGTTCACGTTCGCTGCGCTTCTTGAATCGCTTCAGGTTGATCACGTCCGCCATGTTCGCCTCCATCATACGGCGACTCGAAGGCAAGATAATTCATCGGCAATGAAAAGGTCGAAGTATAGCGCGCGTGCAAATTGGATGGTCATCGGAATCCCCGTGTAGCATTATGGTAGCATCAAAAATAAGTTTCGCTCTGCGAAAACCGAATAATCGCTGCTCCTACCATGCGTCGACGCAATTGCAATAGATGATCAACCTCATTCCCTGCGTTTGATCCATAACAATCAGCATTCACCGTAGTTTCCCGGGGGCTGTGCGCCGCTGCGGCGTTCAGCCCGGGTGTGTCATTTTGTCAGGCTGCACGAGGCGTTCGAACTCGGCGGCGCTGACAAAACCGAGGCGCACCGCCTCTTCCTTCAACGTGGTTCCGCGCGCGTGCGCCGTCTTGGCGACCTTCGCGGCATTGTCGTATCCGATCTTCGGAGCCAGTGCGGTGACCAGCATAAGCGAACGCTCCATCAAATCGCGAATTCGCTTTTCGTCGGCGCGTATGCCCACCACGCAATGTTGGGTGAACGAGCGCGACGCATCCGACAGCAGTTGAATGGAATGTATCATACAATATGCAAGGACCGGCTTGTAAACGTTCAATTCGAAGTGCCCCTGGCTTCCGGCCACGGTGACGGTTGTCTGGTTACCGAACACCTGGCAGCACACCATGGTCATCGCTTCGCACTGGGTCGGATTGACCTTGCCGGGCATGATCGACGAGCCGGGCTCGTTTTCCGGCAAAATCAATTCGCCGAGACCGGAACGCGGGCCGGAGCCGAGCAGGCGAATGTCGTTGGCGATCTTGAACAGGCCGGTGGCCACCGAATTGATCGCGCCGTGCACCATCACATAGGCATCGTTGGAAGCCAGCGCCTCGAACTTGTTCGGTGCGCTGCTGAACGGCAGCCGCGTGATTTTCGCCACGTGGCGAGCGAACAGTTTTGCAAATCGCGGTTTCGAGTTGAGGCCGGTGCCGACGGCGGTTCCGCCCTGCGCCAGCGGGAACAATTCCTTCACCGCCATGCGCAGCCGCGCCAGGCCGCTCTCAACCTGTGCAGCGTAGCCAGAAAATTCCTGTCCGAGCGTCAGCGGCGTCGCGTCCTGGGTGTGGGTCCGTCCGATCTTGACGATTTTCGCGAACGCTTTTTCCTTCCTGCGCAATTCTCGATGCAATTCGGTGAGCGCCGGAACGAGGTCGGTAAGGATACGCTCTGCAGCCGCGATATGCATCGCCGTCGGAAATGAATCGTTCGACGACTGACTCATGTTGACGTGATCGTTGGGATGCACGGGTTCCTTGGCGCCGAGCTTGCCGCCCAACATCTCGTTGGCGCGGTTGGCGATCACCTCGTTGAGGTTCATGTTGGTCTGGGTGCCGGAGCCGGTCTGCCAGACCACCAGCGG
>CADEDX010000125.1:0-9261 GCA_902826195.1 uncultured Bradyrhizobium sp.
AGGCTGGCTCATGGTTTCCCCTTCAGGCTTCTTGTCGCCGGCGACGGATTAGCGGCGGGGGCCACCGGGTTCAACCCGAGATTCCCGTGCCGGCCCAACGCGGGGGGTTCCTTTGCGAACAACCCGTGGTCGAGAGCGCGCAAGCGGTGGCTTGTTAATCCGCCAGTTGAAACCGCTCGAAGCGATGCAGTTCTTCCTCAATCCGGCGCTTGAAGTCCTTGCGAAGACTGCGCATTGCGCCCTTTCCGACCCAGCTCCACTTCTGCATCAGGAGCTTCTTGTTCTGGCGATCGGTCTTCAGGTCGATGGCGGCGACGATGTCGCTGCCGACCAGCACCGGCAACGCAAAATAACCGAACAGGCGCTTTTCCTTCGGCACATAGGCCTCGAAGCGGTGGCCGTAATCGAAGAACAATTCGGTACGCTTGCGCTGGATAATGAGCGGATCGAACGGCGAGAGGATGTGCACCGGGCCGTCGCCCTCGCCGGCCAGCACGGCCCCGTTCGCCTCGAGCACGTCCGGCCGGGCCCAATGCTCCTGCTTGCCGGCGCCTTCGAGCGCGACCGGCGCCAATTCCTTGCGTCGCACCCGCGCCTCGATCAGGCGGCGCACCGCCGCCTTGCTCGGCGCGTCGAGGTGGCAGATCGAATCGAGGCTGACGACGCCCTGCGACCGCAACGCGCGGTCGAGCAGATAGGCGGTTATCTCCGCCGCGGAAGCCGGCTTCGGCGGCTTTTCCCAGCCGAAATGCCGGGCCATCAGCTCGTAGGTCTTCAGCATGCCGGTACGCTCGGAGATCGTGACCTCGCCGGTATAGAAGGCCAGCTGCAGCGCGCGCTTCGAGGGCTTGCGGCTCTGCCACAGATGTTCCTTCTCGGTCAGGACGTCGTCCTCGATATCGCGGATCGTCAGCGCGCCGTCGCGCCGCAACAGCCGCATCACTTTTCTGGTGTCCTCGGGCTTGACGGAGGCGAACCAGCGGTGCCCCTCGCGCCGGTGCTGGCGCATCGCAGGTAAGAAGAAGCGAAGATCCTTGGCCGGCACATAGGAAAGCGCGTGCGTCCAGTATTCGAAAACGCTCTTGTCGAGGCTTTGCGCCTGGCGCAAGTCGGCGCGGGCGTAGGCCGGGATGCGGCTGTAGAGAATATGATGATGGCAGCGCTCGATGACGTGGATGGTGTCGATCTGCACATAACCAAGATGGTCCACCGCCGCCGCCACCGCCTGGGGTCCGGCGCCGAATGGCGCGCTGGTATCAAGCCGCTGGCCATGCAGCCAGATTCGGCGGCCTTCGGTTTTGGTCAGGGAACGGGGTTCGGCGGTGCGGGGCATCGCCCGGCAATGTAGCCGGATTCGCCGGCATGACGAGCCCGGGTTCCATGTGTTCTACGGATTGGGGTCAGCCCGCCGCTTCTGCCGATCTCCGACGCTGCCGGTTGCGATCTCGGACTCGCAGGCTGCGCGGCCGGGCTGCAGCGCATGGCATTTGTAGACCTGGCCGGTGAGACGATCGAGCAGCCACGCGCTCTCTTCCGTCGGGCTCTCGAATCCGACATAGCGGCTGCCAATCGCGTTGATCAGCGTCGACAGCAAGATTGCAGCGGCGATCATCGCCGCGCCGATCAATGTTGGCATTGAATTGCTGGAACCGGCAGGCTCCGATGCGCTGGCACGATACCCCTGGTACTCACGCTGTCGCTTGACTGACTGTAACACGCGCCCCGCCCGTCTGGTTGCACGAACGAATTCTTACTCGGAATTTTTGTGATTCGTTTTGTTAAGCGCGCATCTGGCCGATTTCTTGTCGACGGATCGATACCGGCGCGACGGATTGCCTTTCTTTTCTGAAGCGCACTGCAGGAAGCGATGACCTATCCGTATTTGCGCGGAGATTGTCGGACGTCACGCACTCGCGTTGTTCCGATGCCGCGCATTGCGCGGCACCATTGCGCGGCACAACATGACGATCGACGCGCTTCGTAGCGCCACGCAAAATCCCAGGACAGTCAGCGAGCCACCCCGACCAACGATCCAACGTGCGGCTTATCACGCAGGTTGCGTTGGACGATCCGTCCACCAACGGCGGCTGGGCGAGCAGAGCGACGCCAGATCGGCCAAAAATAGCCCTGCATCGCCACTTTGGGGTCCGATGGGCCTAAACAACGGGGGTTAGCAGTGTGACATTTGTCACATATGCCCATTTGAACCCATCATAAGCTCGGAGCATCCAAACGTCATGCACGCCAGATTGCACGGCGTTTAACAAATGAGGATTAAGACAATGACCCGCTTTCTTTCCATCATGACCGCAGGTGCCGCTCTGTCGATGACGGCGGGCATGGCCATCGCCGGCGACACCGTTTCCGCCGAAAAGATCCTGGATGCCCTGAAGCCAAAGGCAAGTGTCAGCCGTGGGCTTTCGAGCGGTCCGCAGCAGCCGGTGGATGTCGCCGTACAGACCAAGGAAAACAGTTTCGTCAACACGCTGCGCAACCGCAAGACGCGGTCGCTGTCGATTGGCGAGCGCCAGGAGATCGCGGAACTTGCCGCGACCAAGCCGAAGATCGATCTCGAAATCCAGTTCGACTACAACTCGGCGGACATCAGCAAGAATTCGGTGACCGCCGTGCAGGAACTCGGCAAGGCGCTGTCCGATGCGAGCCTGAAGGGTTCGACCTTCGTGGTCGCCGGCCATACCGACGCGATCGGCGGCGAGGCTTACAATCAGGATCTTTCCGAGCGTCGCGCCGACACGATCAAGAAGTACCTGACCGAAAAGTACGGCATCGCCGGTTCCGACCTCGTGACCGTCGGCTACGGCAAGACAAGGCCGAAGGATGCGAACGCGCCGATGGACCCAGTCAACCGCCGCGTTCAGGTCGTCAACATGGAAACCAAGACCGCGTCGAAGTAAGGGTCTTGGAATGCCATGTCCGCCTGCCGCTCGCGGCAGGCGGACTTTCGTTGTCACGATGGGGCTTCGGCACGAGCAGATCAGGGCCGACATCGCCAGTGCCTTGCGCGCCTCAAATCCAGTTTTGGAAAATCATCAGGCGATTAAACGTCGCCATCGACGTGCCGATGAACGCGGCCGACGTCGCCGAACGAATGGATTGATAGCGCGATGAGTTGCTTGGCAAGCGGCGAATTCATCGGATTGAGCATCGGCCCCCCGCATGACGGGCTCGAGCATCTGCCGCGCCGCCGGCACATAATGCACCTCGTCGAAATAGAACTTCTCCGGCGTTGTGATGCCGATCAACATCGCGAAAATGCGCGAGACCAAAAACGAACGACGGCAGTGATACCTGTGCGGAGCGTCACAGAGGACAAAACGGAATGTGACGGAGCGGATGGCTTCACGAAAAATCCGGCACGGAATCAGGGGCAGAATTACATTGCGGCAAAAATGAGTGTGACCTCTCCAACTTTTTCTGTCCTTCGCATTGAACGCATTCGATTCCGCGATCACTAAACAACGGGCGAGTCGGCTTGCGCGAGTGATAATTCTGCTACATCGCACACGCGCGCGATCCGGTACGATGTCGGGGTAAATCGATCGGCGTTGAAATGATTTTCAGTAACTGCATTCGTTTGCTTTTCGGAATCGGCCTGTCTGTAACCGGCCTGGTAAACGCGTTGGCTGCTCCCGCCTACGCGCAGACACGCGTCGGCGAAGCAGCCGTCGTCAAGAACGAAGTGCTCCGCGTTGCCGGACCTTCGACCACCCGGATCAATGTCGGCGATGGATTGCTGCGCGACGAAACCGTCCGCACAGGCATCGACAGCGCAACGCGCTTGGTGATGGCCGACAGCACCAATCTTTCGCTCGGGCCGAACGCGTCGCTCAAGCTCGATCGCACCGTGTTCGACGACGAGCACCATTATCGCGAAGTCGCGGTGCGCATGACGTCGGGCGCGTTTCGCTTCGTCACTGGCCATTCCGACAAGGCCGCCTACAAGATCACGACGCCGCTGGCGACGATCGGCGTGCGCGGCACCACGCTCGACATCCTGTCGCAGCGCGGCCAGACCATCGTCAATCTGCAGGAAGGCGCGGCCTCGGTCTGTACGACCTCGTTCGAATGCATCCAGCTCACGCAGCCCGGCGACACCGCCATCATTACCGCGGGCGGCAGTGGCCGCAGATCGACAATCAAGAAGAGCAACACGCCGACCTGGACCTTCGCCGCAAGCTGCGGCGCCGCGGCGGGGCTTTGTAGCAAGACGCAATATGCGGATGCGGCGCCCGTCATCGTCGACGACGGTAGCGACCCCACCGGCATGCTGTGCGGGCGCTGACCATGGCAAATTTCATTCGCAGCGCGGCGTTGTCCGCAACGTTCCTTGGCGCGGTAGTCGCGATGCAATCTTCGACCGCATCGGCGCAATCGGCCTCGCCGACCGCTCTGGACGAATGCGTCGAGTGCTACCCGCCGACGCCGAGCCCGACATCGGAGCCGCCCGCCAACAACGCGCCGCCCACCAACGCTCCGCCGCTGACAGGGGCGGGTTCGAGCGCAGGCTCGATCAACGGACTGGCCGACCAGCGCTTTAACCAGATGATCACCAACCGTGTGCTCGGCAACGTGCTGCTGGGGGTCAACGAGCAGGTCAATTGCAACGATTGCATCAGCGCGTTCGGTTCGGCGGGATCGTTTTCGGCCGGCATTCACGGCCGCAAGAACCTGACGCCCAATTTGTCGCTGCTCGCCGGCATCGCCTATGCGCAGTACAATGAAGGCGGATACCGCGTCACCTCTTCGCCGATCGGCGCGTTCGCGCTGCGCTATGATTTCGTCGACTGGGGATCGTCGCGGCCGTTCTTCGATATCGGCACCATCCTGTCGCCGTTCCAGAAGGTGCGCTACGCACGTAGCTACACCACGAGCCTCGGCGCGGTATCGCTGGAGAGCGCGACCACGAGCGAGAACTACGCCGTCTATGGCCGCGCCGGCTGGATGAGCCGGTTTTCGCCACGCGACGAGGTGGCGGCGTCCGTCGAGGTCTGGCAGCTATGGCAGCGGGTCAAGGGCTATACGGACCCGAACGTCGCCTTCAATCCGTTCAACGCCGCGGTCGCTGACGGCACCGACCGCACCACCCTCGTCAAGGTCGGCGGCCAGTGGACGCATCTGTTCGGCTCCAGCGTCGAGGCCAATGTCAACGGCGGATGGGTGCAATCGTTCGGAACACGATCCGGCATCGTCGCCAGCGTCACCGGTGACGGCACGATCGTGCCCACGATGGGCAGCCAGGGCTGGTTGGAATATGGCGGCCGGGTCGGCTTCCGCATCACCAAGGGCTGGGTCGCTGACCTCTTCCTCAACGGCACCGCCGGCCCGCAACCTGTCGGCAACACGCTGCACGGCGGGTTGGGGTTGCGGGTGAGTTATTAAATGGACCGTGGGTGGGTTAGCACAGCCTAACTCACCACCGATGCGACCGGTGATTCAGGCGGTGGATGATGTCGCCGCCGCGACGTCCATCCACATCACTTCCCAATGGTGGCCGTCGGGATCCTCGAAACTGCGGCCGTACATGAAACCGTGATCCTGCTTTGGCCCCGGGTCGGCGCCGCCGCCCGCGCCTTGAGCCTTCGCGACCATGTCGTCCACCGCGTCCCGGCTATCGGACGACAGGCAGATAATGACCTCGCTTGTCGCCTTGGCATCGGCAATCTTCTTCGACGTGAACTGACGGTATTTGTCGTGGGTCAGCAGCATCACGTAGATGGATTCGGAGAACACCATGCAGGATGCTGTGTCATCGGAGAATTGCGGGTTCTTTTCGGCACCGATCGCCTGATAGAAGGCGGTCGAGCGGGCGAGATCGCTGATCGGCAGGTTGACGAAGATCATCTTGGCCATGGCGGGCTCCTTTTGGCGAGTTCCACCAGAGGACGAAAAAGCGGGCAGCAAACCGACACGCCGATAGAGATTTTTCGCTATAGAACAACGATGCGCGGGACAGGCGGACTTTCGGAGGCAGGGCCGGAGCTGTCCCGGAGGTTCCGCAATGCCGAACCTTGTATCATTTCCCCCTGAACTGAGGCGTGCGCTTTTCAGCGAACGCCTTGACGCCTTCCTTGAGGTCGTCGCTGTCCCGGATGACATCGAGCAACCGTCGCACCTCGGCGACCCCTTCCAGCGGCCCTTTGGGCATGGCGTCGCGCGCCAGCTTCTTTAGCGCACGAACCACCAGCGGCGCATTGGCCGCGATCTTCGCCGCCATCTCCTGCGCATGCGCCACATGCTGTCCAGCCGGCACGACCTTGTTGACGAAGCCGATCTGGTAGGCGCGCTCCGCCGACATTTCCTCACCGACCAGCAAGAACTCCATGGCGATCTTGTGCGGCATCCGCGCCATCACCGAGGAGATACCGCCCGCGGTGGTGCCGATCTTGCCTTCGGGATAGATGAAGCGCGTCGTCTCCGAAGCCACGCACATGTCCGCCATCTGCACCAGCACGAACGCGCCGCCGACGACCCAGCCGGATGTCGCGGCAATGACCGGCTTGTCGAGTTCGACGCCCAGGCCGGGCACGGCGTGCCACATGTTGACGGGAAGATCCTTGACGTCGGCGCCAACGGAAAAATACTGTTCCTCTGACGACGCGAGCACCGCCACCCGGTCGTCGCTTTCATGAAAGCGAAACCACGCCTCGCGCAGTTCGTCGCACAACGCATTGTTGAGCGCGTTGTGCGACGAGGTCCGATCCATGGTGATGGTGGCGACGTGGTCTCTGCTCTCGTAACGAACGAGCTTCATCGAGTTCCTCCCGCAATTTTTGTTATTCTTATTTCTTCTCGGCAGGATCGCGGTGCACCGGATCGACCCACAGCACGGTCTCGGGCTTTTCGACCGGCTCGATGTCGAGGTTGATCGCCACCGCCTCGCCATCGCTGCGCACCAGCACGCATTCCAGCACTTCGTCGCGGCTGGCATTGATCTCCTGATGCGGGACATAGGGCGGCACGAAGATGAAATCGCCGGGACCGGCTTCCGCGGTGAACTGCAGGTGCTCGCCCCAGCGCATCCGCGCCTTGCCCTTCACGACATAGATGACGCTTTCGAGATGGCCGTGGTGGTGCGCGCCGGTCTTGGCGTCGGGCCGGATCGTCACGGTACCCGCCCATAATTTCTGGGCGCCGACGCGGGCGAAATTGATCGCGGCCTTGCGGTCCATGCCGGCGGTCGACGGCACGTTGGAATCGAGCTGGTTGCCGGGAATGACGCGGATGCCGTCGTGCTTCCAGCGTTCGGCATCGCCGTGATCGTGGGAATGGTGGGGATGGGTGTGGTCGTGACTGCCAGTCATGTTGTTGCTTTCCTAATGTTTGCTTGCGGACGGTACATAAAACCGTGATCGCAAACCAGCCATATCGAGGAACTTTCCAGGCGGATCGGGGGTTGTTTCCGCGACGTACGATCAATCTGGAAGGAGTATTTCGATGGGTTCGACCGCAGACAAGATCAAGGGTACCGCCAACGAAGCGATCGGCAAGGCCAAGCAGGGCATCGGTGAGGCCACCGGTTCCGATCGTTTGCAGGGCGAAGGCGTGATCCAGGAAGTGAAAGGCAAAGGCCAGAAAGCGATGGGCGACGCCAAGGAAGCCACGAAGGATGCCGTGGACAAGGCGGCCGCGGCGGCGAACAAGAATCTCTGATCCAGCTATACGATTGCTGAGAACGGAAGACCGGTCCCTCGGGGCCGGTCTTTTTGTTGGATACTTACGTCATGGCCGGTGTCCCGGCCATCCACGTCTTGGCAGACTCGCGGCACCAAGGACGTCGATGCCCGGGACGAGCCCGGGCATGACGCGGCTGGGTGTTTGCGTCAGCGCCGCTTCGCCATCACGTCCGGATTGACCACATTGATCGGCGTGCCGCCGGCATAGGCCACGATCTGATCAAAAATATCCGTGAACTGGATTTCATACTCGTCATGCGAGACGTAGCCGAGATGCGGCGTGCAAACCACATTGTCCATGGTCAGCAGGGGATCGTTGGCGTCGCGCAGCGGTTCTTTCTCGTAGACATCGACCGCCGCCATGCCGGGCCGCCCGCCGCGCAGCGCGTTGACCAGCGCGTTCGGCTCGATCAGCGGCGCGCGGCTGGTGTTGACCAGCAGCGCTGTGGATTTCATGCGCGCGAGGTCTTCCGCCTTGACGATGCCCCGGGTGGCATCAACCAGCCGCATATGCAGCGAGAGCACGTCGCATCGTTCGAAAAAATCGGCCTTGCTGGACGCAGTTTCATAGCCATCGGCCCGCGCCTTCGCCATCGCCGGCTCGCGCGCCCATACCAGCACGTTCATGCCGAACGCCTTGCCGTAGCAGGCGACCACAGCGCCAATTCGGCCGTAACCGTAGATGCCGAGCGTCTTGCCGCGAACCGAATAGCCGACGCCGATCTGCCATTTGCCGGCCTTGAGCGCCGCCATCTGCTGCGGAATGGCGCGCATCGCCGCCAGCACCAATCCCCAGGTTAATTCGGCGGTCGCGTAGGACGGCGTATCGGCGTGCTGACCCGACGACACGACGATGCCGAGCCGGGTGCAAGTATCGATGTCGATATGCGGAAAGACGCTGCGCTGGCTGATCAGTTTCAGCATCGGCAGCCGCTCCAGCAGCGGCGCACGGATCTGCGTGCGTTCGCGGATCAGCACCAGCGCCTCGGTATCGTGCAGGCGCTCAGCCAGCACGTCGACATCCTGAACGTGATCGTTCCAAATGGCGATGTCGTGCCCGGCGAGTTTTCGGAAACAATCGAGGGTGCGCAACGTGTCGAAATAATCGTCGAGGATCGAGACCTTCACGATGCGCCTCCCCGGTCGCGCAGTTACTTCACGGCCAGCAGCTCGACGTCGAACATCAGCGTCGCGTTTGGCGGAATCACGCCGCCGGCACCGCGCGCGCCGTAACCGAGCTCGGGCGGAATGATCAGCGTGCGTTTGCCGCCGACCTTCATCGAGCCGACGCCCTCGTCCCAGCCGCCGATCACCTGCCGCACGCCGATCTTGAATTCGAACGGCTCGTTGCGGTCCACGGAGGAATCGAATTTCTTGCCCTTCTGGCCATTCTCATACAGCCATCCGGTATAATGCATCACGCAGGTCTGGCCGGTCTTCGGCGTGGCGCCGGTGCCTTCCTTGCTGTCGATGATCTGCAAACCTGAAGCTGTGGTCATGGGCTTTTTTCCTGCGGTCTGGGCCGATGCCAGTTCGGTGACGATCGGCGTGGCAACCGCGGCCGCCA
>CADEDX010000125.1:9361-13757 GCA_902826195.1 uncultured Bradyrhizobium sp.
CGAGGTTTTGCCGGCGATCAGATCGCCGATCAGGCGCGCGGCCAGAAAGCTGAACGTGATGCCGTTGCCGCCATAGCCATAGGCCGCGTAGACGCCCCTGGCGCCCGGGACCGGTCCGATCAGCGGCAATCCGTCCTTGGTGGTATCGAACGTCCCCGCCCAGCGAAATTCGATGTCGGGTTTGGCGGCGGGCCAGAGCGCCGTGAGCCGTCGCGCCAGCACGCGCGATTTCTCGGGGATCGCGCTATCGCGTGCCTCCGGTTCAATGATCTCCGTGCTGTCTTCGCCGCCGATGATGATGCGACCCGCCGCGGTGGTCCGCGCATAGAGGTAATCTTTCGCATCCTCCCAGATCAGCGTGCCGTCGTTCCAGACGTTTTGCGGCTGCGGTACGGTCGCAATCGCCCAGCTCGACGACACCTCGTGCACGGTAGACTGAACAATGTCCGGCATCACATAGCCGGTTGCGAGCACGACGGATCGCGCCTCGATTTCGCGATCATTGGCTAAACCGACACTGACCGAGCGGCCGGCGGAATCGAATGCAACGGCGTCGGCTTCGAACAATCGCGCACCGCGCGAAAGCGCCGTCCGGAGCAGGCCATGTGCCAGTTTCATGGGATCGGCATCAGCCGCGCCGGGTGACACGATCGCACTGGTACGCGTGATGCCAAAACGCTCCAGCAGCATGGCATGGTCGATGAAATCGCCGGGCAAGCCGGCGCGGGCCCGCCAGCGATGTTCTTCCACCAGCTCGGCGCTGCCTTCGCCCGCCGCAAGATACAGCGAGTCCTTGTCGCGCAGGTCACAGGCGATGCCGAGGCGCCAGACCAGCGATTGGAGACCGGCAACGGCATCGCGGCTCGCGCGATAGGCGCGTGAGGCACAATCGAAGCCATAGATCTCGCTCAGCTCGCGCAACGGCCGGTCGATTTCCCACAGCAGCATGGATGTGGAAGCCGCCGTGCTGCCACGTCCCGGCAATTCGCGATCAACAATGATGACGTCGAGGCCCTGCCGCGTCAGGCGTTCGGCGACCAGCGATCCCGTAATGCCGGCGCCGACGATCAGCGCATCGCAGCTGAGATCCTCGGTCAACTCGCGGCGCAGCGGATGCAACGACGTCGCAAACCACGGCGAACGGCCGCCGCGCAGGTCGGCCTGTTCGGTATCGTCTGAATCAAGAATGGTAATGATTGACCTCTGAAAACAGGCGGCTGTCGGCAGTCATGCGAGCAGCTCCGGCCCGTCGCTCTAACGAAAGCGACGGGCCGTTGTTCCATAGAAGCCGAATGCAAAGAGACTCAGTAGCCCAGCGCGCAGCCGTCCTTGCGGGGATCGGAGCCGCCGGTCAGCGTGCCCTTGTCCCAGTCGATCCAGATCGCCTGGCCGCCGCCCAGCGGGCCGACCACGCTGGTGGTCTTGTGGCCGATCTTCTTCAGGCCTTCGACGATCTCGGCCGGCACGCTGTCCTCGAGCTGGTAGACGCCCTCGTAATGCAGGCCGCGCGGCATATCGATGGCTTCCTGCACGTCGCAACCATAGTCGATGATGTTGGTCAGGACGCGGCTCTGCCCCACCGGCTGATACTGCCCGCCCATCACGCCGAACGGCATCACGGCGCGGCCGTTCCTGGTCGCAAGGCTCGGAATGATGGTGTGCAGCGGCCGTTTGCCCGGCGCGATGCAGTTCGGGTGGCCGGGTTGAATCCGGAAGCCGCCGGCGCGGTTCTGCAGCAGCACGCCGGTCTTGTTGGAAACGATCGCCGAGCCGAAGGAATGCGCGATCGAGTTGATGAACGAGCAGACGTTTCGGTCCTTGTCGACGACCGTGATGTAGACGGTGGACGGATTCATCGGCGGCGCGACGTTCGGCAGGTCGAGCAGCCGGTCCATCTTGATGTTCTTGATGTGCTCCTCGGCAAACTCCTTGGCGAGGATACCGGCGACATCGACATGCACCTGGGCGGGATCGCCGATATACTGCTCGCGCATCATGTAGGCGATGCGCGCGGCTTCAGCTTCCAGATGGAAGCGCTCAACGCTGAGCGGCTTAAACTTGGTCAGGTCGAAGCGGGAGAGGATGTTCAGCATCACCAGCATGGTGATGCCAGGGCCGTTCGGCGGGCACTGCCAGACATCGTGGCCCTTGTACATGGTGCCGATCGGCGCGGTCGTTTCGGTCGCATGGGAGGCGAAATCTTCCAGCGTATGCAGGCCGCCGATGCCGCGCAGCGTATCAACCATGTCGGCGGCGATCTCGCCGCTATAGAACGCATCGCGGCCCCTCTTTGCGATGGCCCGCAGCGTCTTGCCCAATTCAGGTTGCCGGATGATGTCGCCGGCGACCGCCGGCTTGCCGTGCGGCAACAGATAGCGCTCGGTGTTGGTGCCGTTCTTCAGCTTCTCGAACTGGTTCTTCCAGTCGAAGGCGATGCGGGGCGCGACGACATAGCCTTCCTCGGCGGCCTTGATCGCGGGCTGCAGCAAGGTGTCGAAGCCCATCTTGCCGTGGTTGCGCAGGATCGTGTCCCAGGCGTCGATCGCGCCGGGAATGCTGACGGCGTGGGCCGAGGTCAGCGGCACTGAATGGATCTTGCGCTCCAAGTACCATTCGGCGGTCGCCGCCATCGGCGCACGGCCGGAGCCGTTATAGGCGACGATCTTGCCCTCGCCCTTCGGCTGGATCAGCGCAAAGCAGTCGCCGCCGATGCCGGTCGATTGCGGCTCGATCACGCCGAGCAGCGCGCAGGCCGCGACCGCGGCGTCCGCCGCCGTGCCGCCCGCACGCATCACTTCGATGGCGACGAGCGCGGCATCCGGGTGCGAGGTCGCCACCATCGCGTTCTGGGCATGGACCGTGGAGCGGCCGGCGAAATGGAAATTTCTCATCGCGAGAGCTTTCTTCAAAAGCGGTTCTGGAGCGTCGGGCGGGTTTGCGGACGGTTCTTTTATGGACGGTTATTGGCATATTCATCCCCTGCGGGGCAATGGCTGGCATGCCAACGGCAATGCGCGGAATACGCAGGGCTTTACGGGGTTTCCCCTGCCCGGGCCGCCTGATAAATGGTCGCCATGCCGCTTAAGGTCGCCGCCCTCTACCAATTCGCCGCCCTGCCGGACTTCCGGGAGTTGCGCGAGCCGCTGCGCGCGCTCGCGGCGGGGCTTGAGATCAAGGGCAGCGTGCTGCTGGCCCATGAGGGCATCAACGGCACGGTGGCTGGCAGCGATGCGGGGATCGAGACATTCGTCCGGGAATTGCAGGACGGCCCGCTGTTCGGCGGCCGGCTCGACAATCTCGAACTCAAGTTCTCGACCGCGACCGAGATGCCGTTCCAACGGCTGAAGGTCCGCCTAAAAAAAGAGATCGTCACGCTCGGGGATGCCGCCGTCGATCCGACGCAGCTTGTCGGCACCTATGTCGAACCGTCGGATTGGAATGCGCTTATATCCGCGCCCGACACGCTTGTGATTGATACCCGCAACGCCTTCGAGGTCGCGATGGGCACCTTCGAGGGCGCGATAGACCCCGGCATAAAGAGTTTCGGTCAATTCAAAGATTTCGCGGCGGAAAAGCTAGACCCCGCGAAACACCGCAGGATCGTGATGTTCTGCACCGGCGGTATCCGCTGCGAAAAGGCCAGCGCCTATCTGCTGGCCCGGGGCTTTGACAGGGTTTATCACCTCAAGGGCGGCATTTTGCGCTATCTCGAAGGCGTGCCGGAACAGGACAGCCGCTGGCGCGGCGAGTGTTTTGTGTTCGACGAGCGTGTGGCACTCGGCCACGGCCTGCGGCAGCGACCACCGGAAGATGGCCCCCATGAGTGATCTGAACGCACTGAGCGAGCGCATCGACGCGCTGGAAATGCGCCTGACCTATCAGGATGAGTCGATCGAGACGCTGAACCAGACGATTACTGCCCAGTGGGCGCAGATCGACAGGCTGACGCGCCAGATGGCCGAACTGAAAGAGCGGCTTCAGGAAGCCGAAAGCCACGCGCCGGGCCCTGTGAACGAACGGCCGCCGCAATATTGAACGGCCACAATAAAGCGGCCTCTCGAAAGAGGCCGTTTTGTATGGCGAACAGATGCGGGTATCATCCGCGCATGACGAACCAGGCGACTACGACGACACCAACTATAACGATCGCGGCCCAGACAGCCGGCGCAACCTTTTTGTCACCGCCGCTGCGCGGCGAGGCGTTGGCGGCGTGATTGAACTCGCTCTTCATCGCCCGACCCGCTGTCCGATATTAGCGGAATGCGCCGCAAATTTTGTCCCACAGGGACTCATCACGATCCCTGTCCGCCTTTGACGGTGCCGGCTGCGCCGCACTCACGGGATCAGAAGCCGGAAAGGAACCGACAAGGCCCTTATCGAGCTTATCGTGCATTTC
>CADEDX010000126.1 GCA_902826195.1 uncultured Bradyrhizobium sp.
ACGAATATATCGTGCGGGGCGAGCTGCCAGAGGAGATGGGCCTCGGCCGGGTGCTGCGAATCACGGCGCTGCCTTCGTTCCTGAAGACCTATGTCGACCGGCTGCCGTTCTCCTTCACCGACTATCTGCGCAACGAGCGGGACTCCTCGACCGAACTGCACCAGTGGATCCGCAGGAACTACACCGCGTTTCGTGAGCTCGAGTTCAGCCTGCTCGCCGAGCGGTCGTGAGCGATTGTTGATAATATTACCCGGATAATATTGACGACACGCGTATCGTTTGGTATCGCCCCTGCCTGACCGCAACCCGGCGAGGCCTCCCGTGACATCCGACCGAAAAGCGGCGATCGCCGCCTACAAGGAGAAAAAGACTGTCGCAGGGGTCTTCGTCATCCGCTGCGACGCTTCCTCCCAAACCTGGGTCGGCCAGACGCCCAACCTCGAAAAGATCCAGAACCGGATCTGGTTCACCCTGCGCCAGGGCAGCCACACCTGCCGCAGCCTGCAGGCGGCATGGACCGCGCACGGGCCGGACGGTCTCACATTTGGGGAATGCGAGCGTCTGGAAGAGGAAGAAACGGCCTATATCCGCGATGCGGTGCTGAAGGAGCGCGCGGTGTATTGGCGGACGCAGTTGAACGCCGAGGCGGTGTGAAAACAAAGGCATCAGTTGTCGTCCCGGCGAACGCCGGGACCCATACCGCGTTGCTCTATCGATTGAGACGCGATGGCAAGAATTCCGCAAAACAATTACCGACGGTGGCTATGGATCCCGGCCTTCGCCGGGACGACGCGGGGAGAGTCAGGGCGAAGTAACCTCAATGCCCCTCGAACGCCATCAGCGTTCGTACCGGCACTTCCATCGCGCGCAGTTTGTCGGCGCCGCCCAAATCCGGCAGGTCGATAATGAAGCAGGCCGCGACGACGTTGGCGCCGATCTGGCGCAGCAGCTTGACCGCGCCCTCCGCGGTGCCGCCGGTGGCGATGAGGTCGTCGACCAGGATGACGCGCTCGCCGGGCTGGATCGCATCGACATGCATTTCCATTTCATCGAGGCCGTATTCCAGCGAATAGGCGATGCGCACGGTGGTGTGCGGCAGCTTGCCCTTCTTGCGGATCGGCACGAAGCCGGCGGATACCTGATGCGCCACCGCGCCGCCAAGAATGAATCCCCTCGCCTCGATGCCGGCGACCTTGTCGATCTTCAATCCGGCCCAGGGCTGCACCAGTTCGTCGACCGCGCGACGGAACGCGCGTGCGTCTGCGAGCAAGGTCGTGATGTCGCGGAACAGGATGCCCTTTTTCGGATAGTCCGGGATGGTGCGGACGGTGGCCTTCAGATCGAATGTCATCGGTATCTCGCAATCCTCAATTCGCGCGCACGCTCAGCCGAAACGCATTCTCGACGATCCGCAATCCGACCTCGCCGCCGAGCGACATCAGCGATTCCGGATGAAACTGCACACCGCCGACCGGCAGGGTCTTGTGTTCGATCGCCATCGCGACGCCATCCTCGGTGGTCGCGGTGACATCGAGCACGTCCGGCACGCTGTCGCGCTCGACGAAGAGCGAATGATAGCGGCCGATCACGATCTCGTTCGGCAGGTTCTGCATCAGCCGTCCGCCGCGCACTTGAATGCGCGACGGCCGCCCGTGCGCCGGATGAGTGAGCTGGCCGAGCTGGCCGCCGAAATATTCGCCGATCGCCTGCACGCCGAGGCAGACGCCGAAGATCGGCAGCTTTCGCTCCAGCGCCGTGGCGATGGTTTTTGAAATCGCAAAATCCTCCGGCCGGCCCGGACCCGGCGACAGCACCAGCAGGTCCCAATTCTTCTTCAGCATCTCCTGCGCATGCACATGCCGTACCACGGTGACGCTGGCGCCGACCTGGCGGAAATAATCCGCCAGCATATGCACAAAGCTGTCGTCATGGTCGATCAGCAGCACCTTGCGGCCGGAGCCGGTGGCATCGGGCGCAAATGCCGACAGCGGCTTTGGTGCATCGCCGCGCAGCGCCTGGAACAACGCCGCCGCCTTGACCTGGCACTCGCGATCTTCGGCGGCGGGATCCGAATCGAACAGACAGGTGGCGCCGACGCGCACTTCGGCCAGCCCATCCTTCATGCGGATGGTGCGGATGGTGAGCCCGGTATTAATGCTGCCGTCGAAATTCACCGCGCCGATCGCGCCGGCATACCAGCGTCGCGACGAGCGCTCATTGTCCTCGACGAACTGCATCGCCCACAATTTCGGCGCGCCGGTCACGGTAACCGCCCAAGCGTGCGTCAGGAAGGCGTCGAGCGCGTCGAAGCCCGGGCGCAGCATGCCTTCGACATGGTCGACGGTGTGGAACAGCTTTGAATAGGTCTCGATCTGCCGCCGCGCCAGCACCTTGATCGTGCCCGGCACACAGACGCGCGCCTTGTCGTTGCGATCGACGTCGGTGCACATGTTGAGTTCGAACTCGTCCTTTTCCGAGTTCAAGAGCTGCCGGATCTGCTCGGCGTCGCCGATCGCATCGGCGCCGCGGGCGATCGTGCCCGAGATCGGGCAGGTCTCGACCCGGCGGCCGTCGGAGCGCACGAACATTTCCGGCGAGGCCGACACCAGGAATTCGCCGTCGCCGAGATTCATCAGCGCGCCATAGGGCGACGGGTTGATGCGACACAGGCGCTGGAACACTTCTGCCGGCGAACGCTCGCAGGACTCGGCGAATAATTGCCCCGGCACCGCCTCGAACAAATCGCCGCGCGCGAACGCGGCGCGCGCGACTTCGACGGTGGCCTGATATTCGCCGGGGCCGTGATCGGCAAACCCCTGCTGCGGCGTTTTGGCGTAGACGCTCTCGGCGGTGTCGCGCGGCAGGCCTTTTGTGGATTTTCCCTTCCAGGAAAAATCGTAGCTCAGCACCACGCCACGGCCGGTGGCACGGTCATAGGCCAGCAGGCGATCGGGCACGTACAGCACGACGTCGCGCTGGTCACTTTCGCGGGCGCGCTTCTGCACGAGGTCCTCGATCTGGAACACGAGGTCGTAGGCAAACGCGCCGAACAGGCCGAGCAGCGGATCGTCATTGGCGGCTAGCGCAGCGACGATGTCTCGCACCAGCGACATCACGCTGGCGCGGCGGGTGCGCTGGTCTTCCTCGACCGGAGCTTCGCCGCGAATGATGTGGCCGGCCAGCCGCGTTAGGCTTTTCTCTGACATGACGACGCAGGGCTCGCGCAGCACGTCGCCCAGGAACGCGATCAGCACCTCACCGCGCGCATTCAGCGCCGAAATCGAAAAATTGGCGCCGGACGTTTCCAGCGCCAGCGGCGGATCGGCAAAGCCGAGGTCAAAGCTCTCGTAGCGGCCCGGCACCGTGGTACCTGACGACAGCACCACGCCGCGGCGGCGGTCCAGCAACTCGATCAAATCATCGAGGCGCTTGGCGTCGCCGGTGAACTGCTCGACGGCGCGCGAAATGGCGAGGCCGCCGCTGGTGCGGTACTCGCTATGCTCGGGCAGGGAGAAGGCTGTCCTGTTCATGTGATCCTCTTACGAAACTTCGCCAGGGAGCGCCACACAGGACAAACGAAGGGGACCGTCGCACTGCGATGGCGACCTTCGACGATTGAAAAAATGAAATCGCACCGGCCACCTCTTTTAAGAGGTGCGCCACCACAGTCGGGAGGGGCTGAAAACGGTGTTCATGGGAGCCTAAACACCATCCACCGCCGATGATGTCAAGAGAGCGGACCGGCCGGAATACCCCCTTCCCGGCCCCATCCGGGGTGTCGGAAAGGCGAAAACCTGCGTAGGATTTGGGCAAGCGGTCGCGCTTCCAATGCGCGGGGAATTATAAACGAGGGAGGCAGGCGATGGCGGTGCTGGGTCTGGGATATGCCGGCTTCGGTGCCGACAACCTCGAGGACTGGCGGCAGTTCGGAACTGAACTGGTCGGACTGCAGGCGGTCGAGCGCGGCAATTCGCTACTGGCGTTCCGGATGGACGACCGCAAGCAGCGCATCGTGATCGACCGCGCGTGGGGCAACGGTACGCGCTTCTTCGGCTGGGAGGTCGCGGATGCTGCGGCGCTGGATACGCTGGCGGCGCGGCTGGAACAGGCCGGCGTCGCGGTCACCGCGGAGCCGCAGACGCTGGCCGATGCAAGGCGCGTCCGCGGACTGATCTCGTTTCACGATCCGGCCGGCAACCGGCTGGAAGCCTTTCACGGCGCCGAAATCGACGACACGCCGTTCGCGCCGGGACGGTCGATCTCGGGCTTCCGCACCGGCCCGCTCGGGCTCGGGCACGCCGTGCTGACAGTCGAGAATATCGAGCCCATGATGGCGTTCTATGTCGACGTGCTCGGCTTCGACCTGTCCGACTACATCACAAAGCCGTTCCGCGCCTATTTCTTCCACGTCAACGCGCGGCATCACAGCCTCGCGCTGATCGAGACCGGCAAGAACGGCATGCACCACCTGATGGTCGAGTTGTTCTCGCTCGACGATGTCGGCCAGTGCTACGACATCGCGCAGATGGAGGAAGGCCGCGTCGGCGTCACGCTCGGCCGCCACACTAACGATTTCATGACCTCGTTCTACGCCAAGACGCCGTCGTCCTTCATGATCGAGTGCGGCTGGGGCGGCCGCGAGATCGATCCCGCGACGTGGCAAGCGGTCGAGATGCATGACGGCCCGAGCCTGTGGGGCCACGAACGCGTCTGGCTGCCGCCGGAAGACCGCGTCGTCGCCCGCGAGATGCGGATGCGGGCGGCAGCTTCAGGACTGCGCGCGCCCGTGCAGGTGATGGAAGGGAATTACAAGCTGATGTCGGGGACGTGTGCTTGGTGGGACGGGGTGAAGGGCTAGCTGGCACCTCACCACGATCGTCGTCCCGGCGAACGCCGGGACCCATAACCACAGGGCGCAGTTACTTGGGGATGACGTCTGCGATCCTGCTTCACAACCGTCGCCGCGGAGTATGGGTCCCGGCGTTCGCCGGGACGACGGCGTGTTTGCTGTTCTACTCCCGATAGCACCCCTGCACGATTTCTTCGATCAATCCACGCGCCTCCGGCTGCCAGCCAAGCTGCCGCGCGCGCTTGGCGCGCACGCGGCTGTTGGAGGCCATCGTATCCTCCGTCGTGCCTTCGCTCCATTCGGCGGCGGCTTCTCCCATCGACATCGCCGCGGGCGGTCCCGCGAAACCCAGCATGCGGTTGATGGCGACGCAGGCCTCGCGCATCGAGTGCTCGCCGTTCTCGGCATAATAGAAGCTGCCTGCCGGCGCCTTCTCGACCGCGAGTGCGTAGAGCGTCACGAGGTCGTCGATGTGCACGTTCGACCAGACGTTCTCGCCGGGCCCGGCATGCGCCGCGTTGCCGCGTTTCTTGGCCATCCTGATCAGCAGCGGCACCTGCACGCTGTGTGGATTGGCGCCAATGCCCGCGCCATAGATCAGACTCGGGCAGATGATGACCGGCCGGAAGTCCTTGTCGCGGTGGGCGAGAATGAACTCGTTCAGCGCGACCCGCGCCGCGCGTGCAGGCGACGGCGTGATCGGCGTGTCCTCGTCGAAAATCGCGTCGGTCCGCTCGCCTTTGGCGCGGGTGCCGACGATGCTCGATCCGGATGTGTGGATGAACGGCTTGCCGCTTCCGGCAAGCGCATCAAGCAGCGCGACGACCGCGCCCTTGTGATCGGCGCTCGCCGCATTGACCACAATGTCGGCGGCCCGCGCCGCCTCCGCCAGGATTTCTACGTCGTCAAGTGTGCCCATCACGGGTTCGATGCCGCGGGCGCGAACCGCCTCGGCCTTCTCCGGGGAGCGCACCAATCCGGTCACCTGATGCCCGGCGGCGATGAGATGCGCCGCGACCGAGCCGCCGATATAACCCGATGCGCCCGTGCAGAAGATTTTCATTTGCCGCCCCTGGCGTCATTGCGAGGAGTGAAGCGACCAAGCAATCCATGTCGCCGCCCTCAAGATGGATTGGATTGCTTCGCTTCGCTCGCAATGACGAGGAAGTACGATCCGGCTCACCCAAGATGCTTCTTGAAAAAATCCGTCGCCCTGCCCCAGGCCAGTTCGGCGGCCTGGCGGTCGTGCACGGACTGCCGCTGCTCGTTGACGAAAGCGTGCTCCGCATCATAGCGGAAGATCTCCAGCGACTTGCCGGCGGCCTTCATGCCTTTCTCGAACGCATCGACCACCTGCGGCGTGCACCAGTCGTCCTTGTTGGCGAAGTGCGCCTGCAGCGGGATTTTTACGTCCGCGGGCTTGGCCGCCTGCTCCGGCGGAATGCCGTAGAACACCACGCCGGCCGCAAGTTCCGGAATCTTCGCAGCGCCGATGATGGTCACCGCGCCGCCTAGGCAGAAGCCGGTGAGCCCGACCTTGGCGCCGTTGCGCGACAGATATTGCACGGCGCCGCGCACGGTCTGCGTGGTGGCGTCGATGAAATCCAGCGAGTTCATCTCTTTGCCGGCCGCGTCCGTGTCGTGATACGGCACCACCGTGCCCTCGTAGAGATCGGGCGCCAGCGCATCGAAGCCCGCCACCGCGAAGCGGTCGCACAGGCCCTTGATCTGGTCCTGCAGGCCCCACCATTCCTGGATCACGACCACGCCCGGCGCATTGCCGCGCGCGGCGTTGGCGAGATAGCCGGCCGCATACTTGCCGTCCGGCCGCTTGAAGGTGATGCTGGTACCCATGGGAGTTCCTCCGCGCTGATTTTGTCTTGATGGTTTGGCGGCCATTTTGTCCGCAGTAGAGGTGGGGCGCAATCCCGCACACCGTCATTCCGGGGCGATGCGAAAGCATCGAACCCGGAATGACGGACGTTGAAGCCAACAAAAAAGCCCCCGCAGGGGCTTTTCCGAAATTCGCGATGAAGGCCGTGATCAGTGGGCGTTGGCCCAGACCTTCTTCTTGGTGAAGTACAGCAGGATGGTGAGCAGGATCAGGAACACGAACACCTGCAGACCGAGCGCCTTGCGCGCCTCCATGTGCGGCTCCGCGGTCCACATCAGGAACGTGGTGACGTCCTTGGAGTATTGCGCGACGGTGGCCGGCGAACCGTCGTCATAGGTCACCTGGCCGTCGTTGAGCGGCTTCGGCATCTTGATGGCGTGGCCGGGGAAATATTTGTTGTAGTAAGAGCCCTCCGGCAGGGTGAAGCCGGCCGGAGCGTTGTCCTCATAGCCCTGCAGCAATGCAGCCACGTAGTCCGGACCCTGCTCCTGATACTGGGTGAAGAAGTCGATCAGGAACAGCGGGAAGCCGCGGCCGTAGCTGCGCGCTTTGGTGATCAGCGACAGATCGGGCGGGGCCGCGCCACCATTGGCAGCACGCGCCGCCTGCTCATTCGGGAACGGCGACGGGAAGTAGTCGGCGGGCCGGCCGGGCCGCTCGAACATATCGCCTGCGTCGTTCGGGCCGTCCTTGACCTTGTAATCCGAGGCGAAGGCCGCCGCTTGCGCGACCGAATAACCGGGACCGCCGGGTTCGGCGAGGTTGCGGAACGCGACGAATGAGAGGCCGTGGCAGGACGAGCAGACTTCCTTGTAGACCTTCAGGCCGCGCTGCAACGCGCCACGGTCGAACGTACCGACCGGACCCGAGAACGACCACTTCTGCGCCGGCGGCTTGGGCCCGCCTTCCGCGGCGCGTGCGCCATCGGCGCCGCCCAGCAGCAGGCCACCCGCAACCAGCAGCGCAATCGCGGCCGAAGCCATGGTCGCGCTCTTGCCGCCCGACTTCGCCAACACGTCGTCGGCGATCGAATTCGGCACTGGACGCGGCTTCTCGATCTGGGAGAGCAGCGGCAGCAGGATCAGGAAGTAGGCGAAGTAGAGCGCGGTCAGGATGCGGCCGACGATCACGTAGATGCCTTCCGGCGGCTGGGCGCCGAGATAGCCGAGGCCGATGCAGACCACGACGAACATCCAGAAGAACTGCTTGGCCAGCGGACGATACTTGGACGAACGCGTCCTCGCGTTGTCGAGCCATGGCAGGAACGCCAGGACGACGATCGCGCCGAACATCGCGACGACACCGGCAAGCTTGTTCGGGATCGAACGCAGGATCGCGTAGAACGGCAGGTAGTACCATTCCGGTACGATGTGCGCGGGCGTAACAGCGGGGTTGGCAGGGATGTAGTTCTCGGGATCGCCGAGATAGTTCGGCATGTAGAAGATGAACCAGGCGAAGAACAGCAGGAAGCAGGAGACGCCGAACGCATCCTTGATCGTTGCGTAAGGCGTGAACGGCACGGTGTCCTTTTCGGTCTTCGCCTCGACGCCGGCCGGGTTGTTCTGGCCCGCGACATGCAGTGCCCAGACGTGCAGCACGACGACGCCGGCGATCACGAACGGCAGCAGGTAATGCAGCGAGAAGAAGCGGTTCAGCGTCGGGTTGCCGACCGAATAGCCGCCCCACAGCAGGGTCACGATGCTCTCGCCGAAATACGGCACGGCCGAGAACAGGTTGGTGATGACGGTGGCGCCCCAGAAGCTCATCTGGCCCCACGGCAGCACGTAGCCCATGAAGCCGGTCGCCATCATCAGGAGATAGATGATGACGCCGAGAATCCAGAGCACTTCGCGCGGCTCCTTGTATGACCCGTAATAGAGGCCGCGGAACATGTGGATGTAGACGGCGAAGAAGAACATCGAAGCGCCGCAGGCGTGGATGTTGCGCAGCAGCCAGCCGTAATTGACGTCGCGGACGATCAGTTCGACGGACTTGAAGGCGAGATCGGCGTGCGGCGTGTAGTGCATCGCCAGGATCACGCCGGTCAGGATCTGCACGCCCAGCATCAACGAGAGGATGGCGCCGAAGGTCCACCAGTAGTTCAGGTTACGCGGTGTCGGATACACCACGAACGAGGAATGCATGAGTCCCATAATCGGGAGGCGCCGTTCGATCCACTTCAAGGCGGGATTGGTCGGCTGAAAATCGGATGGTCCGCTCATTGATGCGATCCTGAGGAAGTAAAACGACGCGATGGGCTAAGGGTCCCGGACGGGCGTCCGGGCCGTTAGCCGATCTGGATTTTGGTGTCGGAAACGAAGGTGTAGGGCGGAACAGGCAGGTTGCTCGGCGCGGGGCCCTGACGGATCCGGCCCGAGGTGTCGTAGACCGAGCCGTGACAGGGGCAGAAGAAGCCGTCGTAGGCGCCTTCATGCGCGATCGGGATACAGCCGAGATGGGTGCAGATGCCGACCACGACCAACCACTGGTCATGCCCCGCCTTGACGCGCGCCGAGTCGGGCTGCGGATCGGGCAGGCTCGCGACCGGAACGTTCTGGGCCGCTTCGATCTGCTTCTTGGTGCGGTGGCTGATGTAGATCGGCTTGCCGCGCCAGAACACCTTGATGTCCTGCCCCTCGGCGATCGGGGTCAGGTCGACCTCGATCGGCGCACCGGCCGCGATCGTCGAGGCGTCCGGATTCATCTGGGAAACCAGCGGCCATACCGTGGCGGCGGCGCCTACGGCGGCGACGGCTCCCGTTGCAACATAGAGGAAATCACGGCGTGTCGGATGGTCCGCCGAAGACGCTGTCGTCACGATTCCAAGCCCTTTCTTGTCTGCAGCCGGCGCAACCGCCCCGGACACGCTGAGAGCGCGACCTGAAGAGGCTGCCGGCGCCCGCGGCCCCCCGCGGCGGCAGAAAAACCACCTTTCCTCCCCCAAATCCCGGCGGAACAGGCAGTCCAGAATCGTTCTATTGGCACCCTTGCCGGAAGAGCGCAAGCCCGCTATCGGCTCGCAAACGTGCAATGCACTAAATCCGCGCCCTGCCGTGATTTATTCAATACATTCACTGGTGCTTCCGAAGCCTCGACACCATGCACATCGCTCTCTTCCAGCCGGACATCCCGCAGAACACCGGAACGATTCTGCGCCTTTGCGCGTGCTTGGGCGCGGCTGCTCATATTATTGAGCCGGCCGGATTTCCGATCTCGGATCGGCATTTCCGCCGGGCGGGAATGGATTACCTCGATCAGGTCGCGCTGAGCCGCCACGACTCATGGTCAAAATTCGAGGAATGGCGTAACGAGGCGGGTCCCCGCCTGGTGCTGTTTACGACCAAGGCGGCAGGCTCCTATCTGGATTTCCGCTACAGAAGCGACGACATCCTGCTGTTCGGGCGGGAATCCGCCGGGGTTACGGACGAGGTGGTCGCCGCGGCGGACGCCCGGGTGGTGATCCCGATCAGGCCGGGTTTGCGTTCGCTCAATGTGGCCATGGCGGCCGCCATGGCATTGGGCGAGGCGCTGCGGCAGACGGAGCGCCCGGGGACGGGCGGGACCGGTTCCGAGGAGAAATAGTGAGTTACGCGGTCAAAGAGATCTTCCTGACCTTGCAGGGCGAAGGCGCGCATGCCGGCCGCGTGGCGGTGTTCTGCCGTTTTTCTGGCTGCAACCTCTGGAGCGGCCGCGAGCAGGATCGCGCGACCGCGACCTGCCAGTTCTGCGATACCGACTTTGTCGGCACCGACGGCACGCTCGGCGGCCGCTACGCCACGGCCGATGAACTCGCCGACATCATCGCCGGGCAATGGACCGGCGAGAACACCCATCGCTATGTGGTCCTGACCGGCGGCGAGCCGCTGCTGCAGGTCGATCCGCCCTTCATCGAGGCGCTGCATGCGCGCGGCTTTGCCATCGGCATCGAAACCAACGGGACGATCGAACCGCCACCCGGAATGGACTGGGTCTGCGTCAGCCCCAAGGCAGGCTCGACGCTGGCGGTGCGCCGCGGCCACGAATTGAAGCTGGTCTATCCGCAGGCGGGAGCTTTGCCGGAAGATTTTTCGGGGCTCGATTTCGAACGGTTTTCACTGCAGCCGATGGACGGGCCTGATGTGATCGAAAACACCGAACGCACGGTCGACTACTGCCTGCGTCATCCGCAGTGGCGGCTCAGCCTGCAGACACACAAGACGCTCGGCATCAGATAGGTTCTGGACTTTACAAGATGTGGGAACTGACGAAATCATTTCGCTTCGAGGCCGCGCATTCGCTGAAGGGAACGACCTTCGGCGCGGCCAGCGAGGAAATTCACGGCCACTCGTTTCGCGTTGAGGTGAGCGTGCGCGGCACGCCAGATCCCGTCACCGGCATGGTGCTCGATCTCGGCCTGCTCCAGCGCAGCATGGAAGAGATCCGCCTGACGCTCGACCACAAGCTGCTCAACAAGGTCGAGGGACTGGGCACGCCGACGCTGGAAAACATCTCGCGGTTCATCTGGGAGCGGGTCCAGCACGCCGGCAAGATCACCCGCGTCAGCGTTTTCAGGGACAGTTGCGGCGAGAGTTGCACGTATTTCGGGCCGCAGGGATAACCCGGACATTCGGAGCTGCACATGGACGTTTCCGTCATCGACGACCGCAAAGCCCGGGCGCGCGCCTGGTTCGAGGCCCTTCGCAACGACATCTGCGCGGCGTTCGAGCGGCTGGAGGACGATGCGCCGGCTTCGCTCTATCCGGGCGAGGCCGGGCGCTTCGTGCGCACGCCCTGGGAGCGCACCGACCATACCGGCAAGCCCGGCGGCGGCGGCGTGATGTCGATGATGCGCGGGCGGTTGTTCGAGAAGGTCGGCGTGCACTGTTCCACGGTGCATGGCGAGTTCGCCCCCGAATTCCGGGCGCAGATCCCGGGCGCGGCCGATGATCCCCATTTCTGGGCGTCGGGCATTTCACTGATCGCACACCTGCATAATCCGCACGTGCCCGCCGTACACATGAACACCCGCTTCGTCGTCACGACCAAGGCGTGGTTCGGCGGCGGCGCCGATTTGACGCCGGTGCTGGACCGGCGGCGCACCCAGGAAGATCCGGACACGCTGGCCTTCCATCAGGCGATGAAAGAAGCCTGCACGGGATCGAACGGCGTTGCCGACTACGACAAGTACAAAAAGTGGTGCGACGAATATTTCTACCTGCCACATCGAAAGGAAGCGCGCGGCATCGGCGGCATCTTCTACGACTGGCACGATTCCGGCGACTGGGACGCCGACCTCGCCTTCACGCAGGGTGTCGGCCGGGCCTTCCTGAAAATCTATCCTGAGCTGGTCCGGCGCAATTTTGCGCTTCCCTGGACCGACGCCGACCGCGAGGAGCAACTGATCCGGCGCGGACGCTATGTCGAATTCAACCTGCTGTATGACCGCGGCACCATCTTTGGCCTGAAAACCGGCGGCAATGTGGATTCGATCCTCTCTTCGATGCCACCGGAGGTAAAGTGGCCATGATCGCATGATCAGCTGTCATGACCGGTCGCTAGGGTGGGACCGGTGTCATGTACTGAAGGAGCTGATCTTATGGATTTAAAGCCTGGGGATGTCGTCTTGCTGAAGTCGGGCGGCCATCCGCTTTGCGTGGTGGAAGTCACCGACGGCAAGGCGGTGTGCGTCTGGATGGGCAATGAGGGCGATCTCTTCCGCGAGACGCTGCCGTTGGCCGTGCTTGAACTCGCCGAGCCCGATCTCGATGACGACGAGGACGAGGACGAAGACGAAGAGGAAGAAGAGGACGAAGACGAGCACCACGGCAAGAAGGCCTGAGTGAATTTCGGCGTCGCCCCGCAGCCGCGGCAAGGCGACGCCATTCGGGGCATTGGACCCCATGCGAAGTATCTGATATTCGCGGCGGATCGGCCGCGAATGTTCGCGGGCCGACAGCGCTGAAAGCGAACTGGCCACGAAACGATGACCCACCTGCCCCGTGCCATGCTGATCGATATGGATGACACCATCCTGTCGGCCTATGGCCGTCCCGAAATCGCCTGGCACAACGTCGCCAAGGAATTCGCCGCCGAATTCGGGCCGTACACCTCGCAGCAGGTCGCCGCCGCGGTGCTGGATTCGGCGCGCAAATTCTGGTCGGTTGCCGGCGCCGAATGGCGGATGAAGCTGGACGAGGCGCGACGTTTGACGGTCAGCAATGGATTCGCCGCCCTCGCCGCCGACGGCCACACGTTGACCGAGGACCTCGCGGTGCGGCTCGCCAACCGGTTCACGGCCTATCGCGAAGAGGAAATGTTCGTCTTCCCGGGCGCGCATGACGCGATCGACGAATTGAAGGCGCGCGGCGTCAAGCTGGCGCTGGTGACCAATGGCGCTGCGGGCTCGCAGCGCGCCAAGATCGAACGCTTTGCGCTGTCGGACCGCTTCGATCACATCCAGATCGAGGGCGAGCACGGATTCGGTAAGCCGGAAGAGCGCGCCTATCTGCACGCCATGGAGGCGCTCGGCGTCACCGCGCCCGACACCTGGATGGTCGGCGACAATCTGGAATGGGAAGTCGTGGCGCCGCAGCGGCTCGGCATCTACGCGATCTGGATCGACGTACACGGCGACGGCCTGCCCCCCGGCTCCGCCGTAAAGCCCGACCGCATCATCCGCTCGCTGACGGAACTGTTGCCGTCCGCGCGGGGGTAGAACGACGGCCGCGGCGTTTCGCGCCAAGCGGGCTATCGCGCATGTCCGACGCGTCGCTGAAATCCGATGCCGAATCCGATTCTATGTGAACTGCTTCATAGTGCTGGAAGCAACAATCCCAGATTGTACGCGCGCTGGTCCAAGGCTGGGAGTTTACCGATGCCGAACGACGACGCGCACAAGCCGCGGGCTGCGGCGGACGACATTGCACCCACATCCGCCCCGCTCAGGTGGCTCTGGAAGTTCAACCACGGGCTCGACATCGTCAAAGGGCT
>CADEDX010000127.1 GCA_902826195.1 uncultured Bradyrhizobium sp.
GCTCGCCAACTTTGGAGATGGGTGGCCCAAGCGCAATGACCACACCATTGCGTCCTACTGTCGCGCGGCTTACGCCGACTTGCGCACCGCGTTGTCGACCAGCGTCTTGCCGAGCGACCAGATCGCGCCGGGTACCTTGTGGCTGGCGGCGATGACGTCGTCGAACGACTGTTCGATCCAGCTGCAGTCTTCTTCGGTGATAACCAGCGGTGGCAGCAGTTTGATGGTGTGGCTGCCATGGCCGGAGACCTGGGTGAGGATCTTGTGCTCCTTGAACAGCGGCACGGTGATAAGCTGGCAGAACAGGCCCTTGTTGGCGGTCTCCAGCAGATTCCACGACGCTTTCAGCTTCAGCGATTTGGGCGGACCGAACTCGATGCCGATCATCAGTCCCTTGCCGCGCACTTCCTTCAGCAATTCATAGCCGGGAACCATCCGCGTCAACGCGAGACGAAGCTCGGCGCCCCGCCGCGCTGCCTGCTCGACCAGTCGTTCCTGCTTGATGACATCAAGCGTGGCGATGCCCGCAGCCATTGCCAGATCGTTCTTCGCAAAGGTCGAGCCGTGCACGACCGCGCGATCCATCTGGTTGAAGATCTTGTCGAAGATACTTTTGCGTGTCAGCAGCGCGCCCACCGGCACGTGACCGCCCGACAGCGCCTTCGCCAGCAGCACCATGTCGGGTTCGACATTCCAGTGCTCAACGGCGAGGAATTTTCCGGTGCGGCCGATGCCGGTCTGGATTTCGTCGGCAATGAAGAGGGATCCGTATTTCCTGCACAGCGCGGCGGCGCCCGGCAGAAATTCATCGGTGGGCATATTGACGCCCTTGCCCTGGATCGGTTCGACGATAAAGGCCGCGACCTGGCGCGACGACAACGCCTGCTCGAGCGCGGCGAGATCGTTGAACGGGATTTGCGTGCATCCCGGCAGCAGCGGCTCGAACCCGCTGCGGAAGTTGGCATCGTCCATCAGCGAAAGCGCACCATATGAAAGACCATGGAACGAATGCGAGCAGGAAACGATGCCGGGGCGCCCGGTCGCGCCGCGCGCGAACTTGATCGCAGCTTCGACGGTTTCCGCGCCGGAATTGGCAAAGAACACCTTGTCCAGATATGGCACATGTTCCAGCAGGCGTTCCGCCAGCACGCCGGCGAGCGTGGACACGTCAAGTTGAACCAGATTGGGAAAATCGCTGTCGAGCACGCTTTTCAGCGCCTCGCGCAAAGCCGGATGATTGCGGCCAATCGCAAAAACGCCAAATCCGCTCAGTAGATCGAGATAGCGGGCGCCGTCCCGATCGAACAGGTATTGACCTTGACCCTTCTGAAAGCCCACATCGTAGCCGATGGTTTTCAGCACACGGACGAGTTGCTCGTTCAGGTGACGTGCATGCATGGAACTGCGCTGCGCCTGCCGCTCAACAAACAGCTTGGAAACATCTAGATATGAACTTGGCATCGGCTACATACGTCGGTTGATGGCTGCTTCGTCAACTGAAAACACTCAATGCGGCGTTTTGACCCCCGCTTTGGATCATCTACTTAAACATAGGTTCGAACCATGTTGCACTGCCCAAAAACTATAGCGCGTACAATAGTTTATTCGGGAGTTCTTTTAGCCACAGGTGTTAACGCCACACTCGCTGCCGACCCCACCGGTGACTGGAAAGTAGCCGATGGCGTTGCCAACATTCGCGTCGCCCAATGTAACGGCAATATGTGGGGCGTAGTTGCCTGGGAAAAGACACCCGGGGGCAAGGACAAGAACAATCCTGATACCGCCAAGCAGAGCCGGCCGACGCTCGGCATGCCGATCCTGATCGACATGAAGAAGAAGGCCGGCGTCGATGCCTGGGAGGGCCAAGTCTACAACGCCAAGGACGGCCAGCTCTATAGCTCGACGATCAAACCGGTCGGCGCCGATCAGCTGGAGATTCAGGGCTGCGTGCTCGGGTTCCTGTGCGGCGGTGAAACCTGGACGCGCGTCGGACCGCCGATTCCCTCGAGCCCCGCCAACAGCATGGCCAAGGGGGCGCCGAAGGGCCCACCCGGCGCGACGCCCAAAACCGCAGCACCTGCTGCGCCCGCGCCGGCCGCACCGAAGACCACGGGTGCAGCCAATCCGGCGCCTGCGACTGCCGCACCCGCAACTCCCGCACCCGCGCCGAAGGCAGCGCCCGCACAGAAACAGGCAGCCGCCCAACCGGCTCAGCCTGCCGACATCGGCGATATCTGCCTACTCCCCGACATCGCGCGGTTTGCCCATTAGCGCGGGCTGGAACAGCAGCACCGCGGCCAGCGTGATCACGAACGACAGCGCCAGCAATTTACCCATGCTGGCGGTGCCGGGATGACTGGATAGCCAAAGGCTTCCGAACGCGGTCGCGGTCGTCAGTGCCGAGAAAAAGATCGCGCGCGTCAGGCTCGACTGCAGCAAGTTCTTTCTGCCTTCGCGCCAAGCCGTGACGTAATAGATCTTGAAGGCGACGCCGACGCCGAGCAGCAGCGGCATCGCGACGATGTTGGCGAAGTTCAACGGCAATCCGATCAGCACGCAGAGTTCCAGCGTCACGGCGCCGGCCACCAGCAGCGGTACCATCGTCATCAGCACGTCGGTGACCCGGCGCAGCGCCAGCCAGAGCAACAGGCTGATTACCAACAACGCCCAGATGCCGGCATGAATGAACGCCTTCACGATGGTGTCGCCGGATTTGAGGATCGACACCGGTCCGCCGATCGCATTCGGCTCGGCCGCCAGAACCGCATCGGCAAACCGGCGAAGGTTGTCGTTGTCATTGGGATCGCCCTTCGGCAACGCCTCCACGCGGATCAGGCCGTCCTTGGATTTCCAGCTGTTCAAGAGTTCCGGCGGCAGGGACTTCAGCGTGACGGCGCCCGCCTGCATTGTGTTCTTGAGCTGATCGAACGTAACCTTGAGCGGCATTACGAAAACGTTCTGCGCCTTCTCGCGGGTTGCCTCGTTGCTGCCCGCAAGCTTGCTCAGCGCGTCCGCCAGCCGTCGTGAGGCGACCGAGCCCGGCCCCTTGCCGTCGCCGGCAGCCCGGCGGAGGCTGTCGACGGAGCTGTTCAGCGCCGCAACATTCTCCTCGTCGGTCGGCGCGGGGTCGACGGAATCGGGATCGAGCGCGGGCCCCACCACCTTCGCCGCCTTTGCGATCAACTGCAGTTTTGCCGGCTGATCCTCGGGCACAAAGCTGTCGATCGACATCACGCGCAGCACTTCCGGCAACTTTTCAAGCTTCGCCTCGATCTTCTTCGCCTCCGCTTCCGACGTCGTCATCACGTTGATGGCGTTGGCGCCGGTGTTCGGATCCTTGCGCAGGTCGAGGAAGGTCGCGATCGATTCGGCATTGGGATTGCGCAGGTTGATCGGGTTGAAGTCGAACTTCATGAAATACAGCAGCGGCAGGCCGGCCACGACGAGCAGCAGCGTACCCACCACGATGATGACGCGATGCCGTTCGAGGAAATTGTCCACCGGCGCCAG
Organism: uncultured Bradyrhizobium sp.; assembly: GCA_902826195.1. GTDB lineage: Bacteria > Pseudomonadota > Alphaproteobacteria > Rhizobiales > Xanthobacteraceae > Bradyrhizobium. The sequence continues at coordinate 3,511 of CADEDX010000127.1, forward strand.
GAACGCATAGCCGACCGGTTCATTTTCGCCGGGGGGATTGAGCAACTTCAGCATGGCCGGCAACGCCGTGATGCTGGTAAGGAACGCGATCATCATGCCGGCGCCGGCAATCTTGCCGAGTTCGGAAATGCCCTTGTAGTCGGTCGGCAGGAAGCACAGGAAACCGGCGGCGGTCGCCATCGCGGCGAGCGACAGCGGAACCGCCGAACGGCTCGCAGCGCTCTCCAGCGCCAGTGCCAGATCGTCATTCTTGAATCGTTCGGAACGGTAACGGACGCTGAACTGGATTCCGAAATCGACGCCGAGACCGACAAACAGCACAGCGAAGGCGATCGATAGCAGGTTCAGAGATCCAACCATCATCAGGCCGACCGCAGTCGTCAGCGAGAGGCCGATGAACAGGTTTACGAATACCGCAAAAATGATCTTTCCGGAGTGCAGCGCCATCCAGAGGATCGCAAGCACGATGAGGACGGTCACGACGCCGTTGAGGATCGCGCCGTCCTGCACGGTCGAATATTCCTCGTTGGCGATCGGAACCGGGCCGGTCAGCCGCACCCGCGCCTTGTACTGGCCCGCAAAGTCGAGATCGGTCGCGGCCTTCCGGATCGCGTCGGTGGCGTCCTTGCCGGGTTCCAGCGCCTGGTAGTCGAGCTTTGGCTTGAACTCGATGAAGGCGCGGCGATCGGCATCGGTAAGCGGCTTGTCGCTGACGAGTTCGCGCCAGGAAAACGTCGCAGTCCCCTTGTTCAGGACGTTCTCGATCGTCTGGCTGATCAGATTGAACGGCCGATCGGCATTGTCGAGCTTGACCTGGCCGCGCTTGACGCCGGCAAGCCCGGTCTCCAGCGCACCGGTCAGGCCGCGGATCGAGGGATCGCCGGCCATGATCTCGATCAGAGGCGCGGCGGCCTCGAGCTGGCCGGCGACCTTGCCAACCTCCTCGAACGGCAGAAACAGCAACCCGTTCTTTTCGAAGAACTCACCGGATCCCAGCGGCTGCACGGATTCGAAATTCGCGTCACCCGCCAGTTTCGCGGCCAGCGCCTTGCTGGCGGCGCTGGCGAGTTCGGGCGTCGGCGCCTCGACCACAGCCAGGATCAGCTTTTCGCGGTCGAACGCCCGCTCGAACTGGTTGTCGCGCTTGCGCCAGTCGAGATCGGGCGAAATCAGGGTGTTGATGTCGGTGTTGATGGCAAAATGCCGTGCCGTATACACACCCGCCCCGACCGCCAGAAGCAGGGACAGGATGACGACGAGAGTGGCAAACCGCGTACAGAATCTGACGATGGAGACGACAATACTGGTCAGCACTTCGCTTCTTTCTAAATCTCTAAGGAGAGCTGGGCGAAAACGCCCGCTGTCTAGCTGAGTTCCCGAAGCCGATCTAATGTTGTTTTGGTCGGCTGCCGCACGGTTCGATCCAGCTTGTTGAACCGACGGGGGACGGGTGTTCTGGGGCGGTATACTCCGTTCTGGCGGGCGACAAAGTGACGAACCGGTGAGCCACACCCCTTCTCAAGGACGCAATAAAAGGTATTAAATTACCTATTTTTTGGTAACCATTGCGCGATGCACCTTTTCCAGCCGCTCATTTTTTGACACATAGTCCTGCGCTTCCATCTGCTCGGGTGGGGACTACCAACGGGTTCCGGTCATGGTGCGGATTTTGCAAAATCCGGATGTGACCGGCTGCACGGAGACCTTCGGGTGAATTTGCGAGTTCTAGACCTGGTGCAACAAGCGTAATGGACGTCCCATGGAAGTGTATCTAGCGCAGCCCCGCGGATTTTGTGCGGGCGTCGTGCGTGCCATCGAAATCGTAGAGCGCGCGCTCGAGAAGTACGGTCCGCCGGTCTATGTTCGGCACGAGATCGTGCATAACAAGTATGTGGTCGAAAGCCTCAAAGCCAAGGGCGCGATCTTCGTCGAGGACCTGTCGGAGGTTCCGCCACTGGCGGTGACCGTTTTCAGCGCGCACGGCGTTGCCCGCAGCGTCGAGGAAGAGGCTGCCGCCCGCGGTCTGCCAGTCCTCAATGCTACCTGTCCCCTGGTCACCAAGGTCCACAATCAGGGCAAGCGGTATAGGTCCAAGGGTCGTACCCTGGTACTGATCGGGCATGCCGGCCATCCCGAGGTCGAGGGAACCATGGGCCAGGTACCGGGGCCGGTTCTGCTGGTCCAGAACGTCGACGATGTGGCCGCTTTGCCCCTGCCGACCGACGCTCCGGTGGCCTATATCACCCAGACCACCCTCAGCGTGGATGACACAAAAGACATAATAGCGGCTCTTCAAGCCAAATTTACAGATATTCAAGGCCCCGACATCCGGGATATCTGCTATGCGACACAGAACCGCCAATCTGCGGTAAGGGACCTTAGCAAGCTGGTGGACGTCATTTTGGTGGTGGGGGCCGCCAATAGTTCCAACTCAAACAGGCTCCGCGAAATCGGCACCGAGGTCGGCGTCGCGAGTTATCTCATTGCCGACGGGAGCGAGTTAAATCCCGATTGGCTCAAGGATGCAAAAGCGGTCGGCATCACGGCGGGTGCATCAGCGCCCGAAGTTTTGGTCGACGACGTGATCGAGGCATTGAGGCGTATCGGACCCGTCAAGGTATCGGTGCTTCCCGGCCGGGAGGAGAACATCGAATTTCGGCTTCCGGCCGAACTGACTGCGGTCTGATCTACTTCAAGATTTTAAAGTCATCACGAACTCAGTCTGGGCCCCCGGGCCCTGACCCTGTCCAGAAAGAAAATCTCCCAAATGGCAATACCGTTCTTCAAGGAAATGCGTATCGGCGGCTATCTCATCAAGCAGAAGTTGCTTGGACGGAAGCGATATCCGCTCGTGTTGATGCTGGAGCCGTTGTTCCGTTGTAACCTCGCCTGCGTCGGCTGCGGCAAGATCGACTACCCGGATGCGATCCTCAACCGCCGGATGACGGCGCAGGAATGCTGGGATGCGGCCGACGAATGCGGTGCGCCGATGGTGGCGATCCCCGGCGGCGAACCCCTGATCCACAAGGAGATCGGCGAGATCGTGCGTGGCCTGGTGGAGCGCAAGAAATTCGTTTCGTTGTGTACTAACGCGCTGCTTCTGGAGAAGAAGCTCGATCTGTTCGAGCCCTCGCCCTATCTGTTCTTCTCGGTCCATCTCGACGGCTTGAAGGACCACCACGACAAAGCGGTATCGCAAAAGGGTGTGTTCGACCGCGCCGTTTCCGCGATCAAGGCCGCGAAGGCGCGCGGGTTTACGGTGAATGTCAACGCGACCATTTTCGACGGACACCCGGCGGAAGAAATCGCAAAATTCCTCGACTTCACCACCGAACTCGGCGTCGGCGTGTCGATGTCACCGGGCTACGCCTATGAGCGCGCACCCGACCAGGAGCACTTTCTCAACCGCACCAAGACCAAGAAGCTGTTCCGCGACGTGTTCGCGCTCGGCAAGGGCAAGAAGTGGAACTTCATGCATTCCGGCCTGTTCCTCGACTTCCTGGCCGGCAACCAGAACTATGAGTGCACGCCCTGGGGCATGCCCGCCCGCAACATCTTCGGCTGGCAAAAGCCCTGCTATCTGCTCGGCGAAGGCTATACCAAGACCTTCAACGAGCTGATGGAGACCACGGACTGGGATACCTACGGCACCGGCAAGTATGAGAAGTGCGCCGACTGTATGGCCCATTGCGGCTACGAGCCGACCGCGGCCACGGCAGCGCTGAACAACCCGCTGAAGGCGATGTGGGTGGCGCTGAAGGGCGTCCGCACCACCGGCCCGATGGCGCCCGAGATCGACCTCTCCAAGCAGCGCCCGGCGCAGTATATCTTCTCCTCAGAAGTGCAGAAGCGGCTGTCCGAGATCCGGCGCGACGAAGCCGCCGGAGCCGCGGCCAAGCAGCGCGACAAGGCTGAGAAAGCCTCCACCGCCGCCTGAGCTGGTTGAACATTATATAACGTATTTGGGCCCCGGTTCTTTCGAACCGGGGCCCTTTTTCCTTGTTTGACGCCTTCGAAAGTCAGCCTCTGCGCGAATCAGGTCGACGCGGTGGCGAACCCCTCTTCGCCGTGTAGGAAGCCGCGGCAGCCGCGGAGCGAGCGCAGCGCACGATTGAAATCGAGCCCGGTGGAGACCAGCGCCCGCAGCGAGGTCGGATTACGAGCTACCCCGCGCAGCACCTTGCCGAGATCGATGTCGCCATTCGGCTTGATGGCGCTCTTGGCGATCGCCGGAAGCGCCCGGCTGGCGGGGTCCGAGATCACACGCAGTGCGGCGAATGGCAGCCCGGCCTTGGCGGCATAGGCAGCCGCAATATGGCTTTCCATATCGACCGCTGCCGCGCCCGTCTCCGAATGCAGCGCGGCCTTACAGGCGGTCGCTGCGATCACCCGCTCGACACCGGCAAGGCCACCACGGACCACCCTCCGGCGACGAAGCGCCGCCCGGGCAATCAGTTCTTCGTTCAGCGCCAAGCCCGCCAGAAAACGGGTATCGCCGGACAGCACCTCGGTTGCCACCACCACGTCGCCCGATTTCAGCGAAGGATCCAGCCCGCCGGCGACGCCGAACGAGATAACACCTCTGAAAGTGGAGGGATCCAGCGTTGCCAGCAGTGCGCGTAGCTGCTGCGGGTCACTCGAGCTGCATATGACGATCATGCCGGGCCCGGCAGCTATCCGGGCCTCCTGCACCAATCCTGTAACGATCAATACCGGCCGTGGATCATTCGAATTGCGATCAACCGAATTGTCCACGGTCGCGGCGGCCCCCGCCCCCAACATCACATCCCGACCCCTACCACCCTGCTGTTGGTGCTACTCAAATTCCGATACCGCGCCAGCGCCCAGAGCGGAAAGAACTTCGAGTAACCATGATACCGCAAATAAAACACCCGCGGAAAGCCTGTAGCCGTGTAACGCGCCTCGTCCCACAGCCCTTTATCGGTCTGTGTGGCTTTTAGGTACTCCACGCCACGCACCACAGCCGGATTGTCGACCTCACCGGCCGCCATCAGTCCAAGCAAGGCCCATGCCGTTTGCGAGGAGGTCGATGGCGCGTCCTCGAAACCCTTGTAATCCAGCCGATAGCTAACGGCATCCTCACCCCAGCCGCCATCGCTGTTCTGAATCGATAGCAGCCAATCCGCGGCCCTGCGAATCATCGGATCCTGGTGGTCGACCCCGACGGCATTTAGCGCGCACAGCACCGACCAGGTGCCGTAGATGTAGTTCAGGCCCCAGCGCCCGTACCACGACCCTTCGGCGAGCTGGGTGCGGCGCAAATAGCCGATTCCGTCCGCAACCGCCTTGCTGGTTTCGGCCGTCTCGCCGAGCTGGGCCAACATCGAGATACAGCGCGCGGTCACGTCCTCGGTCGGCGGATCGAGCAACGCGCCATGGTCCGAGAACGGGATATTGTTGAGGTAGTATTCGAGATTGTTCACGTCGAAGGCAGCCCAGCCGCCGTCGCGGCTCTGCAGGCCCTCGATCCATTCCCGACCGCGGGCGATCGCCTCGTCGTACTCGTTGCTGCCCGACGCGCGGCGCGCGCGATCCATCGCCATCACGACCACTGCGGTGTCGTCGAGATCGGGATAGTGAGCGTTGTTGTACTGGAACGCCCAGCCGCCCGGGCGGACGTTGGGAGCCTTCACCGCCCAGTCGCCCTTGAGATCGAGCACCTGCCGCGGCTTCAGCCAGTCGAGCCCCTGCTTCATTTTCTTGAGGGTCATCTCGCCGCCGGTTTCCGCCAGCGCGTGGCAGGTCAACGCGGTATCCCACACCGGCGAGACGCAGGGCTGGCAATAGGCCTCGCGCTCGCCGATCACCAGCAGCTTGTCGATGCCCCTGCGGGTGACCGCGCGCGGCGGAAAATCCGGCCCCTTGCCGAGCGCCTCATACATCATGACGATGTTGGCCATCGGCGGATAGATCGCGCCCATGCCGTCTTCGCCGTTCAGTCGCTCTTCGGTGAAAGCGAGCGCCGCATCGATCGCGCGTTGCCGAAGCTTCTTCGGAAACAGCGGTTCGACCACGCGCAGGATCTTGTCGAGCGCACTGAATAGCGTGAACCAGCCCCAGCTCTGGTGCGGCGCCTTCGGTGTCAAGCCGACCGATTTGGGATCCTGCAGGAACAGTTCGTCGAGGCCGACGCCCTTGGGATTCTTCGCCTGCGGCTTCAACGCCGCCATCACCATCAGCGGCACGATGGTGGTGCGCGCCCAGTAGGAAATCTTGTTCAGGTGGAATGGCGACCACATCGGCAGCAGCATGATCTCGACCGGCAGCACCGGCACCGCGCGCCAGGTTAGCACGCCGTAGAAAGCGAGCAGGAAGCGCGTGAAGACGTTGACGCGGGCAGCGCCACCGTGGCTGTGGATCGCCTCGCGCGCGCGCACCATGTGCGGCGCATCGACGGAATCGCCGATCATCTTCAGCGCGAAGTAGGCTTTGACACTGGCGCTGATATCGAAAGGGCCGTCCTGCACCAGCGCCCAGCCGCCGTGATCGCCCTGCGTGCGGCGCAGATAATTGGCGATCTTGGCCTCGAGTTCGCTGTCGACGGGCTCGGCAAGATAGTGACGCAGCAGAACGTATTCGGAAGGGATGGTGGCGTCGGCCTCGAGTTCGAACACAAAGTGTCCATCGGATTGCCGGTAGCCGAGCAGCGCTTCGGTCGCCGACGAGATGCTCTTTTCCAGTGCGACAGGATCGACTGCCGCGGCGGAGACGGGAACTGTTTTTTCGATGGCCAGCATATCGCGAGCATCCCTCTATTCACGCGCGGGCTCTGTGAAGCCGGTCACGCTACTCCTGTCAGGTCTCAAGGCCTCGCCAGGACCAGATCGGCGGCGCGGTCGCCCGACCGTATCGATCCTTCGATGGTTGCCGGCAACCCGGTATCAGTCCAGTCGCCGGCGAGAAACAGGTTTTTGAACGATGTTACCGGCCCCGGGCGCAGCGCGTTCTGCTCCGGCGTGGCTTCGAACGTCGCGCGGCGCTCGCGCACGATCTGCCAGGGCGGCAATTCAGGTTCGCCGGGCAGCCCGCCCGCCTTGCAGACATCGCGCCAGATCGCCAGCGCGAGTTCTTCGCGCGGCTGATCAACGAGCCGGTCGCCATTGCTGATGGTGACCGACAACCGCTGCGGAAATGCGAACAGCCACTCGACCAGACCACCGACCACGCCGAGGATGGGCGCAGCATCGCGCGGCGGATCGAAGCGAAAATGCGCGTTGACGATGGCCCGGAATTTCGAAGGCGTCTTCAGGCCCGGCAGCAGCGCCGCCGCCGGGCGCGGCGGCACCGCCAGCACCACGACATCGCCGGGGCCGAGCGCAATCGTATCGCTGCCGAATGTCAGCTCGCCGACATTGTCACCCGTCGTCGCGAATTCGCGCAGCTCATGGCCGAACTGGATCGAGGCGCCCTTGTCCTGCAGCAGCTTGATCGCCGGCTCGACCAGAACCGCGCTTAAGCCATCGCGGGCGATCAGCGGCCGGCAGGCCTGCCCCCCGGCCAGCAGCGTTTCCCGCACGATAGCGCCGGCAAGACCCGCCGAACCCTCGGGTGGATCGACATTGAGCGCGGCCAGCAGCAGCGGCTGCACCAGCCGGTCGTACAGCGTTCCCTTGCATGGGATCGTGTCGCCGACGAGCTTGCCGGTGCCTGCCCAGACAAGAGGCGCCAATGCCAGATAATCGCGCAGCCCGGTATCGGGGACGCGACGCGCCTCGTCGAATACCCAGAGCGGCAATTTGCCGTCGCCGAGATCGAGCTGCCAGCGCTGGCCGGTCACGATGTCGACGAACGGAAACTGCGCCAGCTTTGGCCCGACCAGCCCCGCCTCGGTGCCGATCGACCTGGCATAGGCCAGCGCATGGCGATTGCCGGAGAGCAGCAGATGATTGCCGTTGTCGATGGTCAGGTTGGTGGCGGCGTCGAAATAGGACCGGCAGCGGCCGCCGGCCTGCTGCGTCGCCTCGTGCACATGCACGCGGTAATTGGCGTTTGCCAGCCGCACGGCCGCCGAGAGGCCGGAAACACCGGCGCCGATGATATGAGCGTTTTTCTGCATCAGATGATCGCGTAATGGAGAAGGATGCCGATCGTCGCCCATTTGTGGACGCGGACCGGCTCACGCGGCGCGGCAAAGCCCCTCGCCAGGAGCAGGTCCAGGATCGCACGGTAATATCTCGACATGATCCGCGGCGCGCGCACCTTGCGCCGCGAATTGCGCTTCATGATCTCGTCGGCCTTTTCAAAATGCTTTTTCGCGCGCTCGGCGAGCGGCAGGCAAACTTTTGGCAGCGCGCGATCGGCGGTCACCCGGTTGGGATCGTCGGACGTGATGCCGGCGAGCAGCAGGCTTTCGCGCGGCAGATACAGCCGGCCGAGGGTGGCGTCCTCGTCGATATCGCGCAAGATATTGGTCAATTGCAGCGCGCGGCCGAGATGGTGGGCGAGCTGGATGCCGTCGTCCTCGGGCAGGCCGAACACCCGCACCGACAGGCGCCCGACGGCGCTCGCGACGCGATCGCAATAAAGGTCGAGCGTTGCAAAATCCGGCGCACGAATGTCCTGCGGCACGTCCATCTCCATGCCATCGACGATGGCGAGAAAATCCTCGCGCTTGAGGCCGAAGCGTTTCACCGAGGCGGCGTAATCCTGCACGCGCGGCGGGGGACTTCCGTGATATAGCGCATCGATGTCATCGCGCCATTGCTGCAGTGCTGCCAGCCGCTCGGGCCGCGGCCCGTCGGAATCGGCGATGTCGTCAACCTGCCGGCAGAAGCTGTAGATCTGGAACATCGCCTCGCGTTGGCTGCGCGGCAGGATGCGCATCGCGGCATAGAACGAGCTGCCGGACGCGGTGGTGCCGTAATCTGCGTTGGCCGCCGCCACTTGCATCGTCATGCGCCGGCTGCCGGTTTTACCAGTGGGTGCCGCCCCGCGGCGCGCCTGATCATTTCGCTGACCATGCCGCCGATGCTCTGCGCGAGCAGTTCGGACTTGCTCAAATGCACGCGCTCGCTGAGCGGGTCGCGCACCTTCAGCATGCCGACGATCCTTTCGGCAAACGCCTGGATCACGGCGACCTCGAGCCCGAGCCGGAAATCCCTGATTTCGGCGCTGAGCGGCTTGCCTTCGCCAAGCAGTGTTTCGGTCCGCACCGCAAGGGCGTGCAGGCATTGCCGCAGCGCCGGCTGCGACTTCGCCTCGCCCAGCATCTCGACGGTGGCGCCGCTGGCAGCCAGCGCATCGCGTGGCAGATAGACGCGGTTGAGATTTTTGTAGTCCTTGGCGCAATCCTGCAGGTGATTGTTGATCTGCAACCCCGCGCACAGCGCATCGGATGCCGCCCAGGTCGAGGTACTCTCGCCGTGAACGTCGAGCATGAAGCGGCCTACCGGCATGGCCGAATAGCGGCAATAATGGATGACGTCGTCCCAGTTCTCATACCGCAGCTTGGTGACATCCATCCGGAAGGCGATCAGCACGTCGAGCGCATGGCGCGGCGCCATTGCGCGTTCGGCCAGAGCGCGGCGCAGATCGACGGCTTCCTTCTGCGTGTCGCCTTTGCCCAGCAACTCCGCCTCGAGCAGGTCGAGATAGCGCAGCTTCTCGTCCGCGCTCAGCGTCGCGTGGTCGGCGATGTCGTCGGCCGTCCGGACGAAATTATAGTAGCTCAGGATCAGCGCCCGGTGACGCGGGTGAATGATCCAGGACGCGACCGGAAAATTCTCGTCGCGGTGGGTCTTTCCGGATCGCAGGTCGCTCGCGCTGGTCATCAGGTACTGGCTTCACTCATCGGTATTGACGGCATGCGCCGATGCTCGGCGGACGCGAGGACGCGTCCCCATATAGGGGAATACGCCGCCAAAACCAATGCTATCTGGGCTGATTGGCCCCGCCCGTGACGCGCGTCATAAAGCCGAAAACGGATCTTTCCGCGGGGCTAACGGGCGCCGCCGCGCCTTATTGCCCGTTATTCTTCAGAACCTGGTCGCAGGCGGTGCTGATCTTGGAGCGGTTCTCCTTGAGGCAGGCCAGGATCGTGAAGTCGCCCTGATCGATGACCGGACGGCAGAACTTCTGGACGTCGCGGGAACAAGCCTTCTGCTCTTCCGCCGTTCCGCTACGCGACTGCTGCTGAGCGAAGGCCCCGCTTGGAGCGGCGAGCGACAACAGG
>CADEDX010000128.1 GCA_902826195.1 uncultured Bradyrhizobium sp.
TGAACGCCACAATCTTCGTGTTCGGCGAAACCTTGATCGACGTTGCGATGGCCGCGTAGACATCTCCTGCCATGCTCAGATCGACGATGATAATGTCAGGACGAAAGCGCGATGAAATATCGATGATGTCTCTTGCCGTTGAACCGGTCGATGAGATCTCAAGACCCTGTGCACGCGAGAACAGGGTGATGATGCCCTCGATCATCAAAGGATGGTCATCGACCAAACCAATGGAAACCATTATTGGCCTCCTGAAATATAAAAAACGCTACAAATTCGCCGTTCACTCGGCGGATTTTAAACATAATCCGCTCAAGCGACAAATGTAAATATTGATATTCATACACTATTAATAACTCGATTGACCGCTTGCGGGCGGCGGGGCTTTCCAATTAAAGGTCACTGTGATGCCGAACGTGCCGTTAACTGCATCGCGTGCAGGTGCGAACATGATGTGAGGCGCGGCGACAATCGGAAGTTGTCGAAGTGGAGAGATAAAATCTCAACTGGTCGCGAAAGTAATGGGAATTCTCGCTCGAATTTGAGTTCCTGTGTCGCGCTGCGATATCAATTCAAAGGTGCCTTTGAGGGCCTCGACGCGGTTGCGTAACCCTGCAATGCCAAGGCCGGTTCTGCTGCGTGAGCTCGCACCACGGCTATCGACAACGCCCGGACCGTGATCGCTTACGACGATGGCGATCAATTGTGCTTCCACCCAAATCTCGACCCGCTGTCCAATTGCCTTGCCGTGATAAAAAGCGTTGTTCAGTCCTTCCTGCACGATCCTGTACAGGCAGATGGTTACCGGCCGCGCGAGGTCTGCGGGCAAATCGCCAATTTGGCGGCTGACCGTCGTTCCCGTCGCCTCCTCATGGTTTTGAACCGCCAGCCGGATGATGTCATTTGGGGTCAATCCCTCCAGTTCGGGCAAAACGAGTCCGGTCGAGATATTGCGCAGCTCGGTCAGTATCCGTCTTGTCAGGGGTTCAACGGTTGGATCATGTACGCTGTTACTTGTTTCAGGGCGCTTCGTGGCCGCGGGGTCGGTGATCTTGAGCATCAGGAGGCTGACGAGCTGGATCGGCCCGTCGTGCAGATCCTGACCGATCCGGGCCAGAAGATTTTCGTTGGAGTCTGCGGCCTCCAGGCGGGCATCATCTGCCACGCGTCGCAACCGGTCATTCTGCGCGGCAAGGTATCTTGCCTCGACCACATTTTGTAAGAGGGTAGACTGGTAGCTGTTGACCAGGTTTGAGGCGCTACGGACCATCAGAAACAGTATCAGCATCATGGGAGCCGTGACGGCACCGACGATTGCTGCGGATGTCAGCCGGATCGAGACCAGATCGGCCGCGAGCCTTCTGCCGTCAGTGTACACCTCCCCGACCGCGATGACCTCCTGTGTTCCGGTACGGAACAGTGGCGCATAGATTTCGACCAGCGGCGTAGGGAGCTCTTGCTCGGTGGCATTCTCGGCGTCATGCAGAAAATCAAACTCGCCGGAGGCGTTGCCTTCCACGGCTGCGGTGATTTGCGGTGAGGGAAATCGACTGCCGATAGCTTCCTTGTTCGTCGAGTACGCCAGGGTGGCGTCCGGCAGCCAGATCTTTACCAGGTTCATGCGTTTGCTGGATACTCCGGCGAGCAACTCATCCAGCTTCTTCGTGCTCTCGGGGGAGAGGTTGCGGGAGGTGGCCAGCTCTTGAGCCAATGGCCCGAGGAATACTTCAGTGAAGCGGGCTCCTTCTTCGGCGGCCGCTTGCATCATGCTGGCCTCGATGCGTTGTGAGATTGCCAACGCAAGCAATCCCATCGAGACAGCTATCGTCGTGGCCGCCGCCAGAATAAATTTGCGAGCCAGTCCGGGCGAAGCAGTCCCGGAGCCGGTCATGCCAAACGGCCAAGTCATCGTTGTGTATCCTTGCGCAAAGCGAGGAACGGCGCCTGATGGTGCGGTGCGGTCCAACGAGAGTTTCAATGCCCTCGCTCGTCCATCAATACAAAGATAACACATCCAGCAGCGTTGAAATAACGTTCAGCCGGCCTGTAGCCCGTTAACGCCAGCGCCCCTGATCGAAACCCTCTCTCTACCGAAAAATGTTTCGGGACCTTGGTCCCGATTCCGGCGGGACCTTTCTCCTCGTTGCGCTTGGGACCTTGAGCCTTGCGTTCGCAGGACTTTGTCCCCTTAGCGGCGCATTCTGAAACGTCTCAGATGGCAGCCTACAGCAAGGTCTCCATGCTGCGTGACCCACACCTGGCGTCACCTGAGAGACCGAAGCGAGATTTAACGACCCGGCCGCCGTGGCGGTCTGTGCCAACAACAGGTGAGGGTGTCATGGTTGCCTATATCAAAAGCGATCTGGAATTCATTCTGGAGCAGATCAAGATTTCAGAGGCGCATGCCGCGGGTACCCCGCTGTTCGGACCTGGTGGCCTTGTCCCGGCCTACAACCTCTCGCTGGGTCTGCGCACGGTCGACGGCACCTACAACAACCTGTTGCCCGGACAGGAGACGTGGGGCGCAGCAGACATTCAGTTCCCCGAACCGCTCGGCACCAGTTTCCGTCCGGCGGAAGGCACGCCGTTGGACTTCGACGGCCCGGGCGGGATGGCTCCGATTCCGACTCAGTCCACTTACGCGCCCTCCAACAATCCGAACTCCTATGTCGTCGATGGAAGCATTCGTACGATCTCCAACCTGATTGTCGACCAGACGTTGAGCAATCCAGCGGCCATCGTGACGGCGCTCGAGCGCGCCGGTTCGGCAGATCCGTTTGCCGACCTGGTGATTGTCCAGAACGCAGCCGAACTGATCATCACGACGTCCGCCGCGGCCACCGCTGCGCAGGCCGCCGAGCTTGCCGCCGAGGCAGCCGTCGTGACGGCAACGGCGAACCGGGTTGCGGCGCAGGCCGCCTATGACGCTGCACTTGCGAACAACGGCGCGGCTGTCGCGGCGCTGGCCGCCACGTCCGACGATGCGGCTGCAGCCGCGGATGCCGCGACAGAAGCGGCAGCGGTTGCGCTGTTCCTCGGCGGGACCATCAGTGCCGCGGACATTGCCTCGGTCAATGCAGCGGCGACCGCGGCGCTGGCCGCTTCCAACGCGGCCGCCGCGGTGGTGACCGCGCTAACTGTGGGCCATGCCGAACTCGCTGACGCGCAGGCCGTTCAAGCCAACGCGCTGGCCTTGCATACCCAGTTGGTGGCGATTCAGGGTGCGTTGGTCGAAGGACAGTCTCCAGCGCCGCATCTTGCGGCGATCGCTACGGCGGCGACACTGGCGGATGAGAATGTAGCGCCCGCTGAGAGTCTCACTGCCGACCTGAATGCGTTGGTTGACCCGGACGCGGTCGCCGAGACTTTTGCCGCTCTGACTGCCGCCACCGACGCGCTGGCGGCAGCGGTCGCGAACGAGGCGACGGCCGAAGCTGCGAGCGATGCGGCGGACGCGGCGGCGGCGGCGGCCATCGCAGGACTGGAAACAACCCTGGCCGGCTTCGGCATCGAGTTCGACGGCGAGAACATCAGCTTGCCTAACATTGCGCCGGACGGCGGCTTGTCGGCGTCGTTCAACTCGTGGTTCACCCTGTTCGGCCAATTCTTCGACCACGGCCTCGACCTGGTGGGCAAGGGCGGCAGCGGTACCGTCTTCATTCCCCTGCAGCCCGACGATCCGCTCTATGTGCCGGGCAGCCACACCAACTTCATGGTGCTGACGCGCGCTACCGTAACGCCCGGAACCGATGGCATCATAGGCACGGCTGACGATGTCAGACCCATCAACACGACGACGTCGTTCGTCGATCAGAACCAGACCTACACCTCGCATTCCTCGCACCAGGTGTTCTTGCGGCAATACGTGCTCAATGCGGATGGCGAGCCGGTCGCAACCGGCAGGCTGATCGAAGGCGCCAACGGCGGCATGGCGACCTGGGGCGAGCTCAAGGCCCAGGCCCGCGATTTGCTGGGGATCATCCTGACCGACTCCGACGTTGGCAATGTTCCCCTGCTGAGAACCGATCAGTACGGCAACTTCATCCCCAGCGCGAACGGCACCCCGCAGATCATCACTGGCATCGGCGTCGACGGGATTCCCAACACGGCGGATGATATTGTGGTTTCGGGCACGCCAGCTGCCCCTATTGCGCTTCCCCCTACGACCATCCGCATTGGCCACGCCTTCCTCGCCGACATCGCACACGACGCGGTTCCGACCGGCCTTGCCGATGGTGACATCGAGATCGGGCTGGGCAATCCGGGCAACGAACCAGCGGATCCCGGTGCATATGACAACGAACTGCTTGACGCGCACTTCATTGCCGGCGACGGCCGCGTCAACGAGAACATCGGCCTGACCGCCGTCCACCATGTCTTCCACGCCGAGCACAATCGCCTGGTCGAGCACACCAAGGCGGTCATCCTTGCCACCGGGGATAACGCGTTCATCCAGGAATGGCTCTTGCCCGGCGCCGTCATCGGCGATGGCGTCAGTGACCTGGAATGGAACGGCGAACGCCTGTTCCAGGCCGCGAAATTCGGTACCGAGATGCAGTACCAGCATCTCGTGTTCGAGGAATTCGCGCGCAAGATCCAGCCTCAGATCAACCCGTTCGTGGTTCCCGACGGCTACGACGTCACGATCAATCCCTCGATCGTCGCCGAGTTCGCCCACGTGGTCTATCGCTTCGGTCACTCGATGCTGACCGAGACGATCGACCGCTTCGATCCGTCGTTCAACGCCGGCCATATCGGCCTGATCGAGGGATTCCTCAATCCGTTCGAGTTTGACGAAGTCGGCGGTACCGCGCACGGCGTGACCGACGAAGTCGCGGCCGGCGCGATCATCCGGGGCATGACCCGGCAGGTCGGCAACGAGATCGACGAGTTTGTAACCAGCGCACTCCGCAACAACCTGCTGGGTCTGCCGCTCGACCTCGCCACCATCAACCTGGCGCGCGGCCGCGATACCGGCGTGCCGTCGCTCAATGCCGCGCGGCGTGAGTTCTTCGAGGTGACCAACAGCGCCGCCGAACTCAAGCCCTACGAGAGCTGGGTCGAGTTCGCCGCCAACCTCAAGCACGAAGCGTCGATAATCAACTTCATCGCCGCCTACGGCAATCACGAACTGATCACCGGCCAGACGACCATCGAAGGCAAGCGTGATGCGGCGTTGACCATCATCACCGGGCAATCAGTCGGCGGCCTGCTGGTTCCATCGGATGCCGAGGACTTCCTCAACGGCACCGGTGCCTACGGAGCGGCCAACGCCCTGGGCGGCCTTGAGAACGTCGATCTGTGGATCGGCGGCCTGGCCGAGAAGATCCTGCCGTTTGGCGGCATGCTCGGCTCGACCTTCAACTTCGTCTTCGAAGTGTCGCTGGAGCAACTCCAGAACGGCGACCGCTTCTACTACCTGCAGCGGCTCGACGGCCTGCATCTGTTCGGCGAAATGGAGGCGAATTCCTTCGCCGCCATGATCATGCGCAACACCGACGCCACCCATCTGCCGTCGGACGTGTTCTCGGTCCCCGGCCTGATCCTCGAGATCGACCGCACCAAGCAGTACAATCCGGGACTCGGTGAGACGGCCGGTCTCGATGGCATCCTGGACGACGATCCGCTCACGGTGGGCATAGATGAGAGCGCCGACAATCTGGGCAACGATCCGATCGGCGGCGGAATTCTCACCCCGTTGGTCATCCGCAACAACCCGGCCACGGCGGGTCCGGACACCAACTACCTGCGCTACACGGGCGACGAGCACGTCGTGCTCGGCGGCACGGACGGGAACGATATCCTGATCGCCAGCGAAGGTGACGACGCGCTCTACGGCGATGCCGGCAACGACTACCTCGAGGGTGGCGCCGGCAACGACGTCCACAATGGCGGCGACGGCGACGACATCATCAAGGATCTCGGCGGCGACGACAACATCAAGGGCGGCGCCGGCAACGACGTCATCAACTCCGGTCCGGGCCTGGATCTCGTCCTTGCCGGCGCCGGCAAGGACTTCGTCTTCCTGGGCAATGACGCCGGTGGCGAAGTGTTCGGCGGCGAAGGCGACGACTTCATCTACGGCAACAAGAACGCCGAACGCCTTCTGGGCAACGAGGGCAACGACTGGATCGAGACCGGTACCTTCGACGGCGCGCCGGGCGACAATTTCGACGAAATCTTCGCGCGCGACGGCGTCGTCGGACACGACGTGTTCCTCGGCGACGGCGGCTTCGACGAGTTCATCGCGGAGGGCGGTGACGACATCATGGTCGGCAGCCCCGGTCGCGGAAAGCTGGCCGGCATGTCGGGCTGGGACTGGGTGACGTACAAGGACAACACCTTCGGCGTCGACGCAGACCTGACGCGCGGCATCGTGTTCGATGAGTTCCCGAACCCGCCGGTGAACGGCACACTCGACGCCTACGAGTCGGTCGAAGGTGTGTCGGGCTCGAGGTTCAACGATATCCTGACCGGCGCCGATACCCTGGCCGCGGATCGTCTGCCGTCGGCTCTGGGCGGCTCGGAAGGCTACACCGGAAGCGCCGTCACGGCCGAGAGCCTTGCGCTTGTCAACGGCCTGGACGCCGTCCTGGGCACCGGCGTCACTTCCTACTCCGCGGGTGACATCATCCTCGGCGGCGACGGCAGCGACACAATCACGGGCCGCGCCGGCGATGACATCATCGACGGCGACAAGTGGCTGAACGTCCGGATCAGTGTCCGTCAGAACGCAGACGGGACAGGCCCTGAAATCGCCTCGCACAACAGCATGACGACGCTTGCCGCCGCCATGTTTGCCGGCACTTACAATCCGGGTCAGCTCGTGATCGTACGCGAGATCCTCGCCACCGGCGACGCGGTCGTTGACACCGACACCGCGGTGTTCTCGGGCGCTGCCAGCGAATACGTCTTCGCCGGCAATGCCGACGGCAGCATCCAGGTGACACACACCATCGAGGATGGCGACGGATCCGACAAGCTGCGCGGCATCGAGCGCGTGGAGTTCGCCGGTGGCGAGTCGTTCAACATCATCATGGGAACGCCGGGCAACGATCCGGCGCTGAGCGGCACCAATCCCGGCACCCCGGTGGGCAACAACGGCAACGACCTGATTGTTGGGCTCGGCGGAAACGACGTGCTCAATGGTCTTGGCGGCGCCGACATCCTGATTGGCGGTGAAGGAACCGACACGCTCAACGGCGGTGACGGCAACGATGCGCTCGACGGCGGCCTCGGCAACGATGCGCTCAACGGCGGCCTCGGCAATGATGCCTATAACGTCCGGCTAGGCGAAGGAAACGACACGATCACCGAGCTCGACAATGGCGGGTCGGGCGATCGGCTCGTGATCCAGACGGGCAGCACAGAGGAACTGCCGGTCGCGCTCACGGCGCTGAATGCTGCGGACAATGACACCGGCACCGCCAACGGCGACCTTGTTGTCGCCGTGAACGGACAGACGGTCACAGCCATCAATCACTTTGACGGTGGCAATGCGCAGCGGGGCATCGAGAGCATCAACTTCACCGGCGCCACCCACAATGGCTATCTGCTGGGTTTCGAGGACTATGTCGTCAACCGCGCCGATCCGACAGGTGGCAGTCGCACCATCAATCTCGCGGCATCGACGGCTAACAACTTCATCGCCGGCGAGAATGGCACCGATGACGAGATCACCGGCGGCAGCGGGAACGACCTGATCTTCGGTGGCACCGGAGACAACGAACTGCAAGGCGGTGCCGGCGAAGACCTTCTGGTCGGCGGCTCGGGGGCCGGTGATGGCGATCTTCTCGACGGCGGGCTCGATGCCGACGTGATGGTCGGCCTGAACGGCAATGACACCTACGTCGTCGACGACATTGCCGACGTGGTGGTCGAAGCCTTGAACCAGGGTACCGACACGATCCAAACTGAAATGGCCGCGCTGTCGATCGAACTGGTCGCCAACGTCGAGAATCTGGAATACACCGGCATCGACGCCGATCCGTTCGTCGGTACCGGCAACGGACTCAACAACGTCATCACCGGCGGCGACCTCGCCGACACCCTGAGCGGTCTCCTGGGCAACGACACGCTGAATGGCGGGCTCGGCGCCGACACACTACTAGGCGGCGACGGCAACGATACGCTGAACGGTGGCGACGATGACGATACGCTGAACGGCGGCATCGGCACTGACACGCTCAATGGCGGTGCGGGGGCCGACACCATGGCGGGCGGCGCCGACAACGACATCTACGTCGTTGACGATGCCGGTGACGTGGTCAATGAGATCGCCGTCGGTTCGGGAGGAATAGATCGGGTTGACTCATCCATCGGCTACACTCTGGGCGCCAACGTCGAGAACCTGAACCTGACCGGCGGTGACGCCATCAACGGCACCGGCAACGCCCTTGCCAACGTCATCAACGGCAATGGCTCCAACAACCAGCTGTTCGGCGGTGGGGAGAATGACACCATCGACGGCGGCAACGGCAATGATCTGATCGACGGCGGGACCGGTAACGACACCCTCTCGGGCGGGACTGGAAACGATACTGACACCCTCATCGGTGGTGCCGGCAATGATACGATCAATCTGCTGGCGGCTGACGGAGGCAACGACATCCTCGTCTACAACGCCGCCGGTTTCGGAGCCGATATCGTCAACAACTTCGATGCCACGGGCGGTACCGCGGCGACGCAGGACCTGATCGACCTCAGTGGCGTGGGTATCAACGCGGGGAACTTTGCCGCCCGTGTGGGCATCGCGGCGCAAGGGGCCAACACCCTGGTCACCGTCAGGGACGCCAGCCTGGCAACGATCGGTACCATTCAGATCAACGGGGTAACGAGCGGCAACATCTCTCAGAGCGATTTCCAGTTGGCAGCGGCCAGCACCGTTCTTGCGGGCGCTACGACTGGAAACAACACGCTGAACGGCACCGCCGGCAATGACATCATCGATGCCCTCGCTGGCAACGACACGGTCAACGGTGGCGCCGGCAACGACACGATCTCCGGCGGCCTGAACGGCACGGGCGGGCCTGGGGCGGACATTCTCAACGGCGACGCCGGCGACGACACGTTCATCTGGAACGCGAACGCAGCGGACCCGACGGACGGGCGTGACGTCATCAATGGCGGCACGGAAGGCGGCTTGGGCGACACCTTTGTCCTGAACGGCCGTGCTGGAGCTGAGACCTACACCATCTATACCCGTGCAGCTTGGGACGCCATCGGCGGAAACAATGGGGCCAGCCTCAATGCGGGCACCGAAATCGTCATCACCCGCAACGGAACAAGTTTTGCGTCCGTGATCGCGGAACTGCGAGAAATCGAAGAAATCCGTATCGCCGGCGTTGATCCGTCGGCAAGCGGAACGATCGGCGGGGATACCATCAACATCGTTGGTGACTTCTCCAGCACCAGCCTTCGGCCAAACACCATCACCATCGACGGTGAGGCCGGCGACGACACGATCGACATCTCGTCGCTCGGGTCGGTCCACCGCATCGTGTTCAGGTCGAACGGCGGCAACGACACCATCATCGGGAACTTGCGTCCCATGGATGTGATCGAGCTGCCCGACGGCGCGACCGCTGCGGACTATGCCACAACGACCGATGCGAATGGTGTGAGCACCATGACCAACGGAACGCATTCCGTCACCTTCACGGCTTCCGGCGGCATGCCGCAACTCGGCGAGGATGAGAACGAGGAAGATACCGACACGACCGAGACCTCTTCGATCATCGGCGGGCAACGAACGGGAACTCCCGTGGCTGACGTGCTGACCGGAAATGCCGGTGATGACAATATCGTAGCCTTCGCGGGTGACGATATCGTCATCGGCAATGCCGGTGCCGATGCAATCTCGGCCGGCGAGGGTGGCGATTTCGTCAGCGGCGGCGACGGGCGCGATGTGATCTTCGCCGGAGTCGGCGACGACCAGGTATTCGCCGGAGCGGATAACGACATCGTCTACGGCGATGCCGGAGCGGATCGCATCTTCGGCGATCAGGGTAACGATCTGATCACGGCCGGAGCGGGTGACGATACCGTCTTCGGTGGTGCGGGCGACGACCTAATCGTCGCGGAAGTCGGTGACGACAATGACGTCTACTTCGGCGACGAAGGCGGCGGCGGCACCGGCATCGACACGCTCGACATGTCGGCGGCAACCGCAAACGTCACGATCAACCTCGGATCTGGTGGGTCGTCGAACGGCACCGCGTTCAGTTCGCAAACCGGCAATGACACGATCTGGGGAATCGAAAACGTCAATACCGGCTCCGGCAACGACACCATCACCGCAAGCAACGCGGTGAACGTGATGAACGGCGGTGCCGGCGACGATACGTTCAGGTTCACTTCAACCACTGCCGCCAACGGCGACACGATCGTCACCTTCGAACCCGGTGATCGGATCGATCTCACCGGTATCGACGCCAATATCGGCGTGGCCGGCGACCAGAGCTTCACGCTGGTCAATGGTGCACCGACCGCGGCCGGGGAACTCGGCGTGACGTTCGAGACCCGCGCCGATGGCGACTTCACCGTTGTCCAGGGCAACATCGACGGCAACGCCGATGCCGACTTCACGATCGAGATCGCCGGTCATCAGAACCTGACCAACGCGAACCTCGGTCTCTGAGACACCCGCAACGCGACGGGAGGCAGATGATCAATCTGCCTCCCGTTCAAGTTCATTTCCACCACGGTACCGCTTCCAACCCGGGCGCATCACATGGCCAATGCAAAAGAGCTAACTCCGGCGAAGCGCCGCAATCTTGCCGAGCTGACGCGCGGGTTCCGCGGCATTGTGCTGTTCCTGTTCCTGATTTCGGGCGTGATCAACGTGCTGGCGTTGACCGGCTCATTGTACATGATGCAGATCTACGACCGGGCGCTGACCAGCGGCAGCATTCCCACCCTTCTCGTCCTTTCGAGCCTGGTCATAGGCCTGTATCTCTTCCAGGGGAGCTTTGACGTCATTCGCTCCCAAGTGCTGGTGCGTGTAGGCGCCCGGCTGGACCAAAGGGTGGCGCCGCTGGCGCATCGGGTGGCAATCGACATGCCGCGTTTCGGCTTCTCCACCTCTGAAGCCCTCGAACGCGGACGAGACGTCGATACGGTTCGTGGCTTCCTCGGCAGCCAGGGACCGGCCGCGCTGTTCGACCTGCCCTGGATGCCGATCTACCTCGCGTTCATCTATTTTCTGCATCCGGCGCTGGGTGCGCTGACCTTCGCCGGTGCGTTCGTGCTGACGGTTCTGACCGTCGTCAGCGAAATCATGACAAAGCGTCTCAGCGTTTCCACCCGGAAGGCGGCGATGGTGCGGAATGCCATCGCCGACAGCAACGCGCGCAGTGCGGAGGTCCTCAAGGCGATGGGCTTTGCGGGCCGTGCCGTGCTGCGCTTCAACGACGCCAACCGCGAACATCTTGAGCTTCAGACCAAGGCTAACGACATCACCGGGACGTTTGCTGCGGTGTCACGCGTGCTTCGCATGTTGCTGCAGTCGGCGGTGCTCGGCCTCGGCGCCTATCTTACCATCAAGGGCGAACTCACCGCCGGAGCCATCATCGCATGCTCGGTGGCATCCGCGCGCGCCTTGGCGCCGGTGGACCTGGCCATCGGAAACTGGAAGCCCTTCGTGGCGGCGCGGATGGCCTACCAGCGGCTTCGCGACACGGTCGTGGCGCTTGCCGCGGCTGACGAGCCGATGAAGCTGCCGGTGCCGACCCAACGTCTAAGCGTGGAGAAGATCACGGTCGCGGTGCCCGGTTCCGGGCAGATCATCCTGAGCGATGTCGCCTTCGAGCTCGAGGCTGGCCAGGCGCTCGGCATCATCGGACCCAGCGCCGGCGGAAAGACGACGATGGTGCGGGCGCTTACCGGCATTTGGCCGGTGCTGCGCGGCAGCGTCCGGCTGGACGGCGCCGATCTCACGCAATGGCGCGAGGAGGAGATCGGACAACATATCGGCTATCTGCCGCAGGAAGTCAGCCTGATGGACGGCACGATCGAAGACAACATCTGCCGGTTCGACTCTCAGCCGGATTCCTCAAAGATTATCGCGGCGGCCAAGGCGGCAGGCGTGCACGACATGATCCTGAAAATGCCGGAAGGATATCGAACCCAACTCGGGCCGCAGGGTACTGCCTTGTCGGCAGGTCAACGGCAGCGCGTGGCGCTGGCACGTGCCCTCTACGGCAATCCATTCGTCGTCGTCATGGATGAGCCGAATTCGAACCTCGATGGCGAGGGCGAGCTGGCGCTCACCCGAGCGATCGAGGGGATTCGCGCGCGGGGCGGCATCGCAATTGTGATTGCGCATCGTCCCAGCGCGCTCGTGGCGGTCGATCTCGTTGCGATTGTACAGAATGGCCGCATGGTCGAGTTCGGCAAGAAGACCGACATCATGACGCCGGGACTGCAGCCGGCAGCGCGACCTGTGCCAGAACCACTCCAAGCGCAAGTAAGGAGGCCAGCATGATCACAGCCAAGGGGCTCAAGCCTGCGAGATCGCAGCAGTCGCAACCGACGCGGGACGATTATGTCGAGTCTGACCAACAGCAGAGGAGGATCGTACCTCTCGCCTTCATGCTGTTTCTGGTTGGATGTGCCGCGTATTTGAAGAGCTTCCTGCCTACCCAGATCGAAGCCCGCGAAGCACCACGGGCGAGCAAGCATGACGATGAAGATCAAAGCGGTCCGCTATCGGGCGACGTAGTCAACGCATCGACTGAAGAAGCTGATGAGGCGAAAGAAGAACCGACTACGAAATCAGGGGAGCGCCATGCCGGATCGTCCGAGAAGGTGGTTCCGATCCGGATAGCATACGACAATGGCGGTGAAGGGGATCTAACGAGCGGTTCGCCCGCTATTGAGCCTGCGGCTCCGTTTCGGGTTCGTGTTGCGCTCGGCCCAACCGGCGATGCAATCCGGGCCGGCGATGCAAATCGCTCATCAGCACCATCAAGTTCGCCCGAGATCGGGAGCCGTGGCGGCGGAGGTGGTGGCGGCGGCCTGGACAAGCCCGCAGCGCCCCGCAACCCGGATATACCCATCGTTACAACGCCCGATCCCATTCGCAACCGAGCGCCGCGGACCAGTGGACCCGTGCATTTGCAGGACCTAGTCGGCTGCCAGGTGTTGATGATTTCCGTGCTGGCTTTGCTGGCCGGGACCACTGATCCGGATGGCGACCGGCTGACAATATCAAACCTCTCGTCGACCTCCGGGACACTCACACCGACCGAAGACGATGGCTGGATGTTCGTTCCCGATGGTTCCTCGCGCGGCGATGTCAACCTGACCTATACGATCAGCGACGGAAAGGCATCCGTGCTGCAGACGGCCTATTTCAGCATTGTCGAAGCGCCGCCGATCGTTGGGACCGTTGGAGACGACAATCTTCTCGGCTCGAACTGCGGCGAAACCATTGATGGGCGCGCGGGCGACGACAACATCGACGCACGCGGCGGCGACGATGTCATCGTTGGAGGCGCGGGCGACGACCACATCATTGCGGGATCTGGCAACGACATCGTCTACGCAGCAGCGGGCAATGACGTTGTTTTCGGTGGATCGGGCAACGACCTCATTTCCGGCGGTGCCGGTAATGACCAACTGTATGGCGAAGACGGCGACGACACGATCATGGGCGAAGAGGGTGATGATTTCATCTCC
>CADEDX010000129.1:0-11162 GCA_902826195.1 uncultured Bradyrhizobium sp.
TACGCCTTGATGTTCGGCCTGGCCGCCACGCGATCACGCAACGCGCCGAGCCCGGGGATTTTGCGCTCGAACGCCTTCATGCGGTTCGGGAACGCATACCGCAGCCCCTCGACGATCTGGAACAGCGACAGATCGACATAGGTGAGGCGGCGGCCGGTCACGTAGGTCGCACCATTGGCCGCGAGCAGGCCCTCGAAGTAGCCGAGGTATTTCGGCACGCGTTCCTTCCAGAACTCCTCGGCACGCTTCTTCGCCGGCGCCTTCTGGTCCTCGTAATATAGCGACGGGCCGAGCGGGTGATGGGTATCGTGGATTTCCAGCACCAGATCCGAGATTGTGAGCTGCAACTGGTGCACCCAAAGCTTGCCGGCCTTCGCCTTCGGGGCCAGCCCGTGGCGCGATCCCAGATACAGCAGGATGTTGGCGGTCTGCCCGATCACGAGCTTGCCGGACTTGAGGAACGGCGGCGCAAACGGCGGTGTGCCCTTCCCTGCTCCCATCATCCGGGTCATGGCGGCCATGCCGTTGCCACGGCGCGCGACGTCGATATAGCCGGCGCCGGTCTCCTCCAGCGCGAGGCGGACATATTCGCCGCGGCCCTGGATCATCGGCCAGTAATAGAGTTCATAAGCCATCGGCGGCGCCTTCCATTGCCAGTCGGACAAGCTTAACAAATCATTCCGCCTGGTGCTCGTCACGCCGCTCCGCAGCAAGCCCCAATCACTGTGAGCGGTTACGGTTCCTCAACGGTATTTCGCATCAGGGCCGGTGCGGCGCCAACCCGGTGCAACAGATTAACAATCGCCCCGTAGCTTTACCCAAGACGGGGAAACCGCCATGTCAGAAGCCACCATCTATGAATTTGCTTACCACCAGTTGCTTGTGGCGACTGCGGGCGCGGTGTGCCTGTTCGGAACCTGGGTCGGCATGCGCCATTTCGCCCGCGCCCGGGCGACCTCGGGCACCACGCGGATCGGCTGGCTGTTCATGGCTTCCGTCGGTACCGGTGCGGCGCTGTGGGCCGCGACGTTCATCTCGATCCTCGCGCTCGACCCGACCCTTAACTCGGACTTCGAGCCACTGGCGACCGGCGCGGTTCTGCTGGTCGCCATCGTCGCCTGCCTGATCGGCTTCGAGATCGGCAGCCGGCACTTTACCCTGGCGCCGGAGGCCGGCGGCCTCGTGATGGGCGCCGGCATCCTCGCCATGCATTTCATTGCGTTCCAGGGCTGGCACGTCGCCGGTCACCTCGAATGGAGCGTCCCTGGTCTCGCCGTGACCTTCCTGCTCGGTCTCAGCCTCTCGGCGCTGGCGGTCAACCGCGCCAACCGGCCGGTGACGCGCTGGTGCCGGCACGGCGCGGCAATCGTGCTGGCGTTCATGATCTGCGTCATGCACTACGCGCTGACGGCGTCGACGTCGGTGATACCAGAGCCGTCGGTCATGCTCCCGGCCGATCTCGTTCCCGCGCACATTCTGGGCATCGCCGTGGTCGGCGCGGTATTGCTGGTGATGGGCTCGGGTTTCTCGACCTATGTGATCGACCTCGAGGTGCGCACGGAATCGGCCGACCGCATCCATCAGCTTTCGTTCAACGACAGCATGACCGGACTGCCGAATCGCATCGCCTTCAACGAGCGGCTGGCGTTCGACGCTGCCGAAGCCCATGAAAAGGCCTACAAGCTTGCGGCGTTCTCGATCGACCTCGACGGCTTCAAGGACGTCAACGATGCGTTCAGCCACGGCGCAGGCGATTTGCTGCTGATCGAGGTCGCAGAACGCATGCGACGGATACTCGGCCACGGCGAGTTCCTGGCCCGCCAGAGCGGCGACGAGTTTCTCGGCCTGCAGATGTCGGGCAATCACCCGCAGGACGCTCAGGCGTTCGCCGAACGCATCAGTGGCGTGTTCGCGCACCCCTTCCAGGTCGGGGATCAGCAGGTCAATCTCACCGCCTCGATCGGGTTCTCGATCTTCCCGGTCGATACGCCGGAGCGCGACCAGGTGCTCAGCAACGCCAAGCTCGCGATGCACCGGGGAAAAAGCAAGCAGCGCGGCCTGATCTGCCAGTATCACCGCGAGATGGACGACACCGCGCGCGCCCGCCGCGCGCTGGCGCGCGACCTGCAACTGGCCGCCGGGCGCGGCGAACTCGAACTGCATTATCAGCTGCAGGCCACGCTTGCCGACGGAAAGATCTGCGGCGCAGAGGCGCTGATGCGGTGGCAGCACCCGAAGCGCGGCATGATTTCGCCGGCGGAATTCATCCCGCTGGCGGAAGAAACCGAGGCCATCGTTGAAATGGGCGAATGGGCGCTCCGCACCGCCTGCCGCGACGCCGCCGCGGGAAAAATCCCGGGCACCGTCGCCGTCAACCTGTCGCCGGTGCAGTTCGGCCGCGACGACCTCGCCGAGACCATCCATGCCATCCTGCTGGAAACCGGACTCTCGCCACGCCGCCTCGAGGTCGAGGTGACGGAATCGACCATCATGTCCGACCAGAGCCGCGGCCTGCACATCCTGCGCAAGCTGAAGGCCATGGGCGTCTCGGTTTCGATGGACGATTTCGGCACCGGCTATTCGTCGCTGGCGACGCTGCACGTGTTTCCGTTCGACAAGATCAAGCTCGACCAGTCCTTCGTCAAACGGCTGCCGGACGATGCGGCCGCCGCGGCGATCGTCCGCACCGTGCTCGCGCTGGGCGACAGCCTCGGCATGCCCGTGCTCGCCGAAGGCATCGAGACCGAGGCGCAATGGCAATTCCTCGCCTCGGAAGGCTGCACCAAAGGCCAGGGCTATCTGTTCGCGAGGCCCGCAAGCCTTGCGCACCTGCCGGCCGCGATCGAGGCGGCGGCGCGCTTCGTTCGCGAAACACCGCCTGCCGCGACCCATCACGCGACGGCGGCGGCGTAGCGCGCCGCGACGGCCCCCTCCACAGATCCCTATGGCGCGAAATCTGTCGCAACACGATCGGGCATGTTACGCTGCTCGCGTTTGAAGCGACGATTTCTCAACATGGGAGAATGGGGATGGCGGACAACAAGAAGAAGCGCGGCGGAGCCGATCGCGGACTGATTGCGCTGGGCGAGCCTTACGAGGTCGCCTACTGGTCGAAGAAATTCAAGATCACGCCGGCCAAGCTGAAGGCCGCCGTCAAGAAGGCGGGGCACTCCGCCAAGAACGTGGAGGCCTACATCAAGCTGCAGAAGCACAAGGCCGCCGACCGGGCCCGGATCGCGATGAGCCAGCCCTACGAAGTCAGCTACTGGTCGAAGAAGTTCAAGGTCACGCCCGCCCGATTGAAGGCCGCCGTCGCTGCGGTCGGACATTCGTCCAAGAACGTCGGCGCCTATCTCGCCAAAGGCAAAGCCACGAAGAAGGCGAAGAAGAAGAGCACCAGCAAGACGGTTCGGAAAACAGCCAAGAAGCGCGCAAGGAAAAAGGCCGCCTAGCGGCGACCATTTAGCGCAAGACATTGCGTTAGCATCAGCGCCGATTCCTTGGACGCGTCGTCGATCAAGACGATGCGCCCAATGCGATGGCGGCCGAGCGGCGCCCTAATAGCCGCAGGTGCTGCAGCGCGGCGCGACAGGAGCGTAATAAATACGGGCTGGCGCGACCATTCCGACGCGCTGCTGGGTCGCATATTGCGGGGCAAGGCGCTCGTACGCCGCGCCTTCGAGCGCAGCCATCATCATCTTCGGCACCATGATGGTGCGGTACCGCGCCGGCGTGCGATGGGCGATGACGCGGCCGGGAGTAACCATCACGGTCTCCTGCACCGTGCGGTACTGCGGCGGCGCCGCATGTTGCTGATACTCGGGCTGACAGCACGGCTGCGGCGCGTAGCAACCATAGCAGCCGGCGGATGCGGCAGTCGGAACGACGGCTGCGGCGATCGCGGGGGCGAAGCTGCGGCAATCGCCGCCGCTGCCCAAGCCCGGCATTCCTGCAAGATCGCAGCGTGTCTGACGCCGCCCGGCCCATGTCGATTAATTGCTTCCCGCGAGCGTGGCCCCGGGCGAGCATAATGGAAGACGCAACAAGCTCCAAAAAATCGATCTTGCCGGGACGAACGCGGGGATTTGCCGGAGACCGATTAGGGCAGTTTACGGATCGTGCTTTGCCGCCCTTGGCGGCGCAGGGGAGACTTTCATGCACCAGAACGCAATCAGCCGTATCGCCGCGCTTGCCGGCTACGCCGCCACTTCGTGCCTGGCCGTCGGGTCGAACAGCGCTCTTGCCGCGGACTGCTCAAGGCTCGCCTTGCGCAAAACCTGGCCCCCATCTCCGGCCTGGCGATCGTCGCCAAATCTAGGGGGATCTTCGAAAAGCACGGGCTTGACATCACCGTTTCCAATTTCACCTCCGGCAAGCAGTGCCTGGACACCGTAGTCGGCGGCGGCGCAGACATTGCGACGACAGCGGAGGCGCCTGTCACGGCTGCCGCCATGGCCAACCAGTCGATCGCCTTTTTGGCCGGCATGGAATACTCCGATCTCAAGACCGTCGTGTCGGAAAAATCCGGCATCAAGAGCAAGGCCGATCTTCGAGGCAAGAAGATCGGGTTCTCCACCGGCACCGGCAGCGAAGTCTATACCGCAACGCTGCTGAAATCCGCGGGGCTGACACAAGCCGACGCTACGCTGGTGAACTTGCGGCCGCAGGAAATGCTGCCGGCGCTGGCGGCAGGCAGCATCGATGCGTTCGACACCTGGGAGCCTCATGTCGCCAACGCCAAAAAAACGCTCGGAGAAGCCGCCGCCGAACTCGACACCAAAGGCACCTACTCCGAGACCTTCAACATCGTCGTCATGCGCGCCTATCTCGACGCCAATCCCGCGATCGTCAAGAAATTCATTGCGGCGCTGATCGACGCCGAGAACTGGGTCAAGGCGAATCCGGACGAGGCAATTGCGACGGTGGCGGACGCGGCAGGCATGAAGCGCGATGACCTTCGGCCGATCTGGTCCGACTACGTGTACCGCGTCCGGATCGACGACCGGCTGATCGAAATCCTGAAGACCCACGCCGCGTGGCGTCTGGCCAGCGGCAATCATCCGCCGGGCGCCGTGATGCCGGACTTCAGCAAGGTGATCGTCTCCGAGCCGCTGATGAGCCTCGACCCGGCGCGCGCGACGTTTTCGTCAAAATGAAGGGTCTTCCCCAATGACCCCCGACGCAGCTTTGCAAGCGGACAAAGGCGGCGGTCGTGCTCGCGCCCGCAGCCAAGCGGACCGCCTGCAGCGGCTCAACATTCTGATCGGCGCGCTCTCCGTCCCGTTGTTCGTGCTGCTTTGGGAGTTCGTTGCGCGATCCGGCATTGTCAACATCGTGTTGTTTCCGCAGCCGTCCGTGGTTGCGGTCGCCATTTTCGAATGGATGCGCAGCGGGCAGTTCTACCTGGACCTCACTGCCAGCCTTTATCGCGTGACGACCGGCTTCACGGTGGGGGCGGTGCTCGGGATACTGCTGGGAATCACGACCGGTCAATTTCCTCTTGTTTCGAGCCTGCTCTCGCCGTTCCACATCCTCCGCCCGATCCCGCCGATCGCATTCGTGCCGATCGTGATCCTCTGGTTCGGACTGTCGGAGACGGGAAAACTGTTTCTCGTGGTGTGGGGCGTGTTTTTCACCGTATGGCTCTCCACCCATATCGGCGTGCAGAAGGTTGATCGCGGGTAGATCCGGGCCGCATTGATGCTGAGAACGCCGCGGCGGCAAATGCTGCAGGAGATCATTCTGCTGGGAGCAATGCCCTATATCGTGGTCGGACTACGCACTGCGGTCAGCATCTCCTTCTATACTCTGGTGGCGGCAGAGCTTGCCGGCGCCTTCGCCGGCATCGTCTACAGGATCGAGATCGCACAGCAGAATTTGCAAACCGGCCAGGTGATGGGCGGTCTTGCCGCGCTCGGACTGATTTCGTTCGCCGCCGACCGGATGTTTTCCGCGTTCGTCGAACGCACCGTTTGGTGGCGCTGATGCAGCCGGGCCAACGATCCAGCGCGAAGCTTTCCCTGGCCGTTTCGCCACCGGCCACAGCGAGCGAGCGGCGCGAACCGGCCATCCAGGTCTCAAACCTGAGCATCGTCTTTAACGCCAATCGCGGCCAGTTGATCGCGGTGGACCGGGTTTCGTTCGACGTGCCGCACGGCGAGTTCGTCTGCATCGTCGGGCCGTCCGGGTGC
Organism: uncultured Bradyrhizobium sp.; assembly: GCA_902826195.1. Classification (GTDB taxonomy): domain Bacteria; phylum Pseudomonadota; class Alphaproteobacteria; order Rhizobiales; family Xanthobacteraceae; genus Bradyrhizobium. The sequence goes on from CADEDX010000129.1 coordinate 6,192, forward strand.
GGCAAATCGACCGTGCTCAATACGATCGCCGGGCTCGAGGTGCCGTTTGAAGGCGAGATCCTGGCGGAAGGTCTGCCGGTGCATCATCCGCGGCCCGATGTCGGCATGGTGTTTCAGCAGCCGCATCTGTTTCCGTGGAAGTCTGTCCGGCGGAACATCGCCCACGGTCCGCGAATGCTTGGAAAGTCCGCGCAAAAGGCCAATGCGATTGCAGACGACCTGATCGCCATGGTCGGACTCAAGCGCTGAGCCGACGCGCTTCCGAATACGCTTTCCGGCGGCATGCAGCAGCGCGTCGCCATTGCGCGAGCGCTCGCGAACCAGCCGCGGGTGCTCTAGCCGAGCCGATTGTTGAGCGTGACCGGATCGCCGTGCATGTCGTCGAGGGTAAACGGGCGCGGCGCCGTCGGAACCACGAGTGCATCGAGACCGGCGAAGATGTTCTGCACGGCCCGGCGCAGCCGATAGAGCCGGTGAATGGCAGCGAAGGCGTCCATGGCGGAATAGCTGGATGCCGATCGCAGCCCGTCCTTGTGACGTCCAGCAGGCCGCTGCTGTCGATATCCGTCAGCGCCGCGATGATTGAGCGGCGCTCGGCGACCCAAGGGCCGGTGAACATCATCTCGCCGGCCTGCCTGAAGGGCGCAAAGTCGATCTGGACCGCATCGCCACCAAGCCGGGAAAAACGTGAACAGGCGCGCTCATAGAGTTCGGCACAATCGTTCATTCCGAAGCATTCGATATCCGCCGGCGCGATGCGGCCGAACCGGAACGTCCCGCCGGGGCCGGCGGCAGCGGAAACCGTCGCCGGGCGGCTGTAGGGATCGTCGGGGTCAAACCCCTCGATGACGCCGAGGATCGCTTCGCCGTCATGGACGGTATTGCAAAAGATCGAAACGCAATCGATCGTCGGGCAGTTCGGGACTAGCTCGCGCGAAGACACCAGGCCGATCGTCGGCTTGATGCCCACTACCTCGTTGAAGCCTGCCGGAATGCGGCCCGAGCCGCCAGTGTCGGTACCTACCGCAAACACGACATGGCCGGCAGCAACCGCGACAGCAGAGCCGGAACTGGAGCCTCCCGAAACATAGAGGGCGTCGGCAACGACGCGCAGGAGCCGTAAGGCGAGCGCGCGCCGGAGAGGCCGGATTGATCCAGATTGGTCTTGCCGAGGCAGATGGCGCCGGCGGCAATTAGCCGCTCGACGCTTTTCGCAGATCGCTGCGGCATATAGCTGAAGGCCGGACATGCGGCGATAGTCGGCATCCCCTCGACATCGATATTGTCCTTCAAGCCAAAGGGAATTCCGAGCAATGGCAGGTTTTCGAAGGCCCGGGCGCGCGCCATCAGCTTGATGCACTATTCGCGCGCTTCCTCGCGGGGACGAACATGGATCCAGCAATTGCGGTGGGGTTCGCCCTCGATGCGCCGATAGGCCGTCTCGATCGCTTGCAGCGGTTCGGGGGACCCCGTGACGGTTTGACGGAGCGGTTCAGCCCGCGCATTCGACTGGTTCAACGCAATATCTCCCTCTTCATCGATGCCATGAAGTTGCGGGAGGCCAACCGGTGGAACAAGCAATAAAGTGCCTTGCGCAAATGAGATGCGCGGGCCCATCGCATAGGGCGCTTCAGAATCAGAAAAAGCGCCGCAGATCGAACTGCGACGCCTTTCCTTGTCGCTGTGCCCGGCGTCCGCGGAGTTTTGTCCTCCGCCCAAACTCCCCTCAGTTTGCCGCGAAGCAATAGAACAGTCCGTCGCCGCCGGTGCTCTTGAGGTCGGCCTGTGAGCAGCCGCCGTCCGGGCCGCGCGAGGGGTGCGAGGAGTTCCAGGACTTCGAGGGTTCATCGTCGCGCAGACCGATGCGGTCGGTATGGCCGACCATCGCCGCGCCTTGAGTCGAGCTCGTCCAGTTCTTGCAGGTACGATCCTCGCCGGCCGCAAACGCGGTGCCGTCAGGCTGGGATCCCGTCAGGGCGTCGTGACGATTGGGGGTATCGCCCCGGCCGTTGATGACCTCGCCCTTCTCGCTGAGCGCGCTCTGCTTGGTCAGGCCGTTGACGCCGTGCAGTTCGGCGACGTCCTTGGCGACCACCGCGCCCTTGGCATTCTTCCACGGCCCCTTGCCGATGCGGTCCTTCGCGTTGACGGCTGGCTGCCCGTCAGCGGCTTGGGTCGAGAGGTAGGCGCGCCAGGTCTTGCCGCCCGCGCCGGCCGCCTGCGCCAGCGTCTGGCAGTGATTGTCGGCGCCGGCGAGGCCACCGAGATTGCCGCCGTTACCGATGCCGTTGCTGGTCAGGAAGAAGCTGGTGTCGGCGGATTGCGCCTGCGCAGGCGTGCTTGCGGTGGCCGCTATGGCCGCAACGGCGAAACATGCCGGCAAGATGATGCGAGCGAAATTGTTCACTGAAGTCCTCCCTGTTTGTCTGGCTCGATGTCATCAACACACCGTGGCAGCCATTATTCCGGCATCCTAAAGCGCCGGGGGAAGGCAGTCATCCCGCAAACCGCAAAGAAAAGGCGCCGCGGAATGAACCGCAGCGCCCTCTTCGTCAGCCTTGAGCGATCAGCTTGTCTGCTGGATCGCCGAGAGTTCCCAATCGGCGCCGCGACGGCGGGCGAAGGTCCACACTTCGGTGGCCTCGATCGGGGTGTCGCTGCCCGCGACCACGCGGCCGGTGGTGCGTTCCATGGTCTTGTCGACCAGCGAGAAACGCATCGCCACGCTGGCGTAATCGGTTTCGCCTTCGCGCCAGGCTTCGGCGAGATCGCCCTGCAGCAGCTTGACGTCGGTCACCTTGTTGACATCGTTTCGGGCCTTGTTCTCCTCGAGATCCTTGGAGAAGTAGGACACCATTTCGGGCGTCGCCAGCGTATGCAGTTTGGCGACATCCTCGTTCGACCATGCGGCCTGGACCTCGCCGAGCAGACGTTCGAAGGCTTCATAGTCGGCCGGCTGGATTTCCAGCGCCGGCTGGTTCGATCCCAACCCAAAGCCACTCAGGCCGGAGCGGAAGCTGGTCTGGGCTCCGGGTCCCTCCGCGGCGGGCGCGGGGCCCGTCGCGTAAGCCGGGGCCGGCGTGTGGCGGCGCTGCCACCACGACATCGCCAGCCGCACCACGATGACGATCAGGGCGATCTGCAGCAGCAGGCCGATGATCGACGAGATGCCGCCGAGGCCAGAGAACAATCCGCCGCCGGTCAGCATGCCGAACAGGCCCGCGCCGAGGAAGCCCATGGCGAGGCCGCCGAGCATGCCCCCCATCATTCCGGGCCGGTTGAAGAAGCCGCCCTTGGCGGCCGCGCCGGCTGCTGCCGGTCCCGCGGCTCCGGGGCTGCCCGGCTGGGTGAAGGTACGGTTCATCGGCTGCGCCGCGCCGGGCGCCGTGGTCGTGCTCGGGGGCGCCGAATAGGTACGCGATCCCCGCGAACCGGAGCTGCCGCCACCGCCAACGCGGGCGTCTGCTGCTTCGATCGTGATTGCCAGCGGAACCGCCACTGCCATCGCGAGGGCGGTCATCCGTACAATTCCGCGCGCAGTTTGCGTGAAATTCATGTCTTTTTCCTCATTCCCCGTTATTGGGAAGTGCCCCTAAGATGGGCACAGCAGCTCAAAAGTGAAGCCGCCATAGGGACGCACCGCTGCGGCCCTCGGTCGCGGGGATGTGACGTTATGGCTGTGGGCTCGTTACCCGGCCTTAACCGCCGGGACCTCAGGCGAGCCAAAACCCCGCTCTGGCGAGCCAAGCCCTCTGGACCGGCCCGGCGCTATGCCGTCATGGTCTCCTTGACCTTCTCGACCAGCGCGGACAGCGCAAACGGCTTTGGCAGGAAGGCGAATTGTTCGTTCTCCGGCAGGCTCTTGTCGAAAGCTTCTTCGGCATAACCTGAGACGAAGATGATCTTCAGGTTCGGATTGCGCTTGCGCATTTCGCGCAGCAGCGTCGGGCCGTCCATTTCCGGCATCACCACGTCGGAGACGACGAGATCGACGGCGCCGTCCTTCTCCTCGAGCGCCTCCATCGCCTCGATGCCGTTGGCAGCCTCGATGACGCTGTAGCCCCGCGAGCGGAGACCGCGCGCGTTCAGCGACCGCAAGCCGTCCTCGTCCTCCACCAGAAGGATCGTTCCCTGCCCGGTCAGGTCCGCCCGCGGTTTCGGCGGCTGCGCCGCAGCCTCCTTTGCCGCGCCGTTCGGCCCACCATGAGTTCCCTGAGCTTCGGGCTGGGTTTCGAGCTCGGGACGGTGCCGCGGCAGGAAGATGCGGAACGAGGTGCCCTCACCGGGCACCGAGTCGACATAGACGAAACCGCCGGTCTGCTTGACAATGCCGTAGACCGTCGAGAGGCCGAGCCCGGTGCCCTTGCCGACCTCCTTGGTCGAGAAGAACGGTTCGAAAATCTTGTCGACGATATCGGCCGGGATACCGGTGCCGGTATCCGAAATATCGATCCGCACATAGTCGGCAGCCGGCAATCCCTTGTAGGAGAGCTGCGCGGATTCATCCGCCGTCACATTGGCGGTCCGCACCGTCAGCTTGCCGCCATCGGCCATCGCGTCGCGGGCGTTGACCGCGAGATTGACCACCACCTGCTCGAACTGTGAGACGTCGACCTTGACGGGCCACAGATCGCGGCCGTGAACGAGGTCGAGCTTGACCTTTTCGCCGATCAGCCTTCGCAGCAGCATGGTGAGATCGGACAATGCATCGCCGAGGTCGAGCACCTGCGGCCGCAGCGTCTGGCGGCGCGAGAACGCGAGCAGTTGCCGCACCAGCGTCGCGGCGCGGGTCGCGTTCTGCTTGATCTGCATGATGTCCTGGAACGACGGATCGGTCGGCTTGTGCGCGTTCAGGAGGAAGTCGTTCGCCATCATGATGGCCGACAGCACGTTGTTGAAGTCGTGAGCGATGCCGCCGGCGAGCTGGCCGACCATCTCCATCTTCTGCGACTGGTTGATCTGGTTTTCCAG
>CADEDX010000129.1:11262-13611 GCA_902826195.1 uncultured Bradyrhizobium sp.
GCCGCGCCGTCCGGGCTCAGGCTCTGCGCGAGCTTGGCGAAGCGGGCGTTGGCGCGAACCACGGCGCCGCCGCGGTCCACCGTCGCAATGGCCATCGGCGTATGGTCGAAGAAGCGCATGAAACGCACTTCGGCGGCGCGCTGGGGGTCGGAATGCTCGTCGCGGGTACGGCTGATCACCAGCGTGCGCGACGAGCCAGGCGAACCGTCGGCGCCGAAGGCGAGCTTGTGATAGAGGCGGGCCGGCATGGTCTTGCCGCCGCGCATGCGCAGGTCGATGTCGAATACTTCGGTCTTGACCTCACCGGGCACCGCCACGATCGAGGTCAGCAGCGCTGCGCCGTCACCGGAGACGATGTCGGTCAGCTTCAATCCGCCCGAACCGATCTCGGCAAGATCGTAGTCGAGCCAGTTGGCCAGCGTGGCGTTGACATAGATGACGTCACCGGCCGGCGCGACCGAGAAAAAGCCGCATGGCGCGTGGTCGAGATATTCGATCGCGTGCTGCAGTTCCCGGAATACATCTTCCTGGCGCTCGCGATCCCGCGTGATGTCGGCGATCGACCACACCGCGTATTTCGCTTCGCGCTTGCTCTGGCCGAGCGGGCGAACCCGCATCCGCAGCCAGCGTCCCTGCGCACCGTCGGAGCCGGCGATGCGGACCTCCTCCTGCTGCCGCTTGCCCTCGCGGGCCGCCTTGAGCAGACGGAACACCGCCTCCGAGACATCGGGATTGCCGATGAAGACGCGTTCGATGGGGCGGACGTCCTGCGGACCGGTGGCGCCGGTCAGTGACAGGTAGGCGGCGTTCGAATAGACCACATGGCCCTTCGGGTCGGTCACCGCCAATCCGTCATAGGCGTGATCGGCGATGCGGCCCATCACGGGGTCGTCGGCAGCGCGGTCGGTAAAGCGGATGATCCCGGCGGCAAAGGCAAACAGGCTGAACAGGCCGACCATGGCGAGCAGCGCCAGCACGCCGAGGATATAGGGCTGGGCCTGGGCGCGGCCGATGGTCATCAGCGCCACCGCCACCGCCACGATGCCGGCGGCCACCAGCAGCACCAGCACGATGCTACCGCCCCGCCGCGCCGGTTCGTGGGCCACAAACGGCTCGGTCGACGGATGGCTGCCAGTTTCGACGGTCATTGCAAGCGACGCTGCCCTTCGGCGAGGAAATCACACGCCACACGGAATCTGCCGCCCGCGGGTAACCCCGCGCTCGGCTGGCGCCTCCCCTGAGTGCCTGAATCGGCCCTGCAAGCGCAAGCCCGTCGGGCGGTTATTTGACAGATTGAAGCCATTTCAGCGGGATTTCCAGCGGTTACTCATCTTCGCTGCCCGGAAAACCCGTTCTTCAGGCGCATGACGTAGCCGATGATCTCGGCGACCGCGTGATAGTGCTCGACCGGGATCTCCTCGTCGATATCGACGGTGGCATGGAGCGCGCGCGCCAGTGGCACGTTCTCCACGATCGGAATGTCGTGCTTCTTGGCGATTTCCCTGATCTTGAACGCGATGTTGTCGACGCCCTTGGCAACGCAGACCGGCGCCGTCATGCCGCTGTCGTAGCGCAACGCAATCGAGTAGTGGGTCGGGTTGGTGATGACCACGCTGGCGTTGGGGACCGCGGCCATCATGCGCTTCTTCATGCGCTGCTGGCGCAACTGACGGATCTTGGCCTTGATGTGGGGGTCGCCTTCGGACTGCTTGAATTCGTCCTTGATCTCCTGCAGCGACATCTTCTGCCGTTCGAACCATTGCCGGTATTGGAAGAAGTAGTCGGCGATCGCGACGGCGGCCAGCATCGCGACCACCGCGCCCATCAACTGCACGGTCAGATTGGTGGTGACGCCCATGATCACCGACGGATCGAACATCAGGAACGATTCGAGGCGATGACGCTCGGGCCACAGCACCGCCATCATGACCGCGCCGAGTGCGATCAGCTTGAACACGCCCTTGGCGAAATTCGCCACCGCCTGCTTGCCGAAGACGCGCTTCAGTCCGGCGCCCGGCGATATCTTGTTGAATTTCGGCTTCAGCGATTCCGAAGACCAGACCAGGCGGTGCTGGACCATGTTCCCGGCGATCGCGGCCAGCATCAGCATTAGCAGCGGCACGCCGATGGCGCCGAGCACGGCATAGCCCAGCGTGTTGCCGAGCGCGAGCAGCGCGGCGCCATCGGTGCGAAGCTGGCCGGCATTGGCGATCAGGTTGCGCAGCGGTGCCAGGATGCCGCCGCCGACCGATCCCGAAAAGGTCGACAAGATCAGCGTGGCGCCCGCTATGATGAACCAGGTATTGACCTCCTGGCTCTTGGCGACGTCGCCTTTCTCAAGCGCATCGT